>CAVLAO010000001.1:0-79565 GCA_963660915.1 Bacteroides sp. CAG:927
AGCTTGATTAGTATATCAAAGCCCCACCCCATTGTCAAGAATTATTTTTCAATTTCTTTTCCACAGTTTTATCAACAGGAAATTTACTCCCTCTTCTTATTCCTCAGCCTTCTCGCTCTTTCCGCTGCCAAACAGATTTGCCAACACAATTGCTGCAAACATCAATATGCAACCAATGATTTCTCTCAAGGATAAATCTTCTCCAAGGATCATCCATCCGGATATTGCACTAAAGACCGACTCCATGCACATAATCAGTACCGCCAAAGTCGGATTCGTACGTCCCTGGCCGATAATTTGCAGCGTATATGCCACTCCACAGGAAAGAATGCCTGCATAAAGAATCGGCTGCCATGCATTCATAATCAATGACAGCTGCGGGTGTTCAATCAAAAGCATAGGAATACCGCACAAAATACCGCTGACAAGGAATTGAATACAGCTCAGCTTCACACCATTCACCTGAGGGGAAAAATGATCAATTACAAGAATATGCGCAGTAAACGCCAAAGCGCACAAAAAGACCAGAATATCCCCCTTGTTGATTCCGCTTTCACCGGAAATGCAGAGCAAATACATGCCTACAACCGCCAGCGCCACGCAACCCCAAACAGCCAACGGAACTTTCTTATGAAAGAACAAGCCGCAAATAGGCACAATTACAACATAGAGGGCGGTAATAAACCCCGCTTTGCCCACTGATGTGTATTGAATACCAATTTGCTGAAGGCTGCTTGCAATCGCCAACGCCACACCGCAGCAAATCCCTCCTTTTAATAAGGTCTTTCGATCGCCCGGTTTTTGATCTTCTCCCTTTGTAACTCCAGCCTTTCGCAGCAACACAATGCACGGCACCAAAAAAAGACCGCCAATCAAGCTGCGGACGGAATTAAATGTAAAGGGACCGACATAGTCCATTCCAACGCTTTGCGCGACAAAGGCCGTGCCCCAAATCAGTGCGGCTAAAAGAAGCATAAATGGTCCTGTATATTTTTTCATTTTTTCTCCTACTCTCACTATTTTATAATGTAACGTATCAGGTCTCGCCTAAACATCAACGGCACACCGTCCCATCCGGATGGTGCGCCGTTTTATCAAATAAAGTAAATGTATTCTATCAGATCGTATCAAGGAACTCTGAAATAAAATGCAATGCCACACCGACGCAACTCGTCCACTTACGATACTTTGCACTGCGCAGATAGGATGCATCCGTTTCAAAGGAAGAGATTGCAATAATGCGCCGCCGCAAATCCGGCATGTATGGTTCAATGAACTGCGCCAAAACGCCGCCCAGCACTACATCGCAGTCCAAGACAATATGAATATTGTAAATTCCAAGCGCAAGGTGATTCAGATAATCCTCCCACAGCTCATGGTACTCCCGATTCCCCGCCTCTAAACCGGCGAAGAAATCCTCGCGGGTAATCCCCATGTCGTCGCTGAATCGCGCCGTAGAGCAGTATGCCTCCAGACATCCCTTCTGACCGCACCCGCACTGACGCCCACCGGGTTCTACGCACATGTGACCAAACTCGCCGGAATGGAGATGTTGCCCCATATAATTCACGCCGTCCAACAAAACTGCGCCTCCGACGCCTTTTTGAACAGAAAGATACACCATAGTTGTGTTGTTTCCGCTGGCGCTCCACCATTCTGCCACGCCGCCTGCATTAGCATCGTTTTCTAAAAACACAGGGTACGGGATGTACTTTTTCAGCAGTGCGATGTCCATTGTCCGGCTGTTCACCGCATGAGACATCTCAACCACATTATGTTCCTCATCCGGAATACCAGGCAGAGCAATACCCACGCCCAAAAGACGATCCCGCTCAATGTGATTCTGGTCGAGGAATTCCTCTAAAATGCGGCCCAAATCACGAAAGTATTCTTCATCGCTAGAAAACATCTTCACCATCGCTGCATCACATATCTGGTGCGCCCGCAAATCAATACATGCAATGTGAATGTGGCGATTGGATAGCATAATTCCAACGGAATACTTGAAATTTGCTGTCACGCCGATTGCCTTTGGTTTTCGTCCGCCGGTGGAATCAAAGGTTCCCTGCAGTTCCAGCAATCCGGCATCCAGCAGCTCTCTCAGGTTTTGTCCAACAGTCGGCAAGCTCAGTGACAGACTTTGCGCCACATCCTGCTTCGACACGGGCGTTTCAGAACTATAGATATAACGAAAAACACGGTTGCGGTTCTGCCGACGCAATTCGGCAGTATTATAAGAAACCATATGAAACGCTCCCTTTCTCAAACTTCTCTCAAAATTTAAACGCGGTTAAGATAAACACTTTTAAAAAAGAAAACATAATCCGAACATATTCTAACACAAAATCTCACAATTGCAACACGATTTTCGTTTAAAACAAGTAAAATTTACGATTCACCGTCCACATTCGACATCTTTTCTTGCTCGAACCATTATGGTATAATGCTGTCATCAAACAAATCGGAAAGCAGGTGGCCTCATGCATGTTGACACGCCCGTAACGAAATTAAACGGAATTGGTCAAAAGAAAGAGCTGTTGCTGCAAAAATTAGGGTTGTTCACCGTTTCCGACCTGCTGGCATGGTATCCGCGGCGATATGAGGATCGCCGAAAGGTTTACTCCATTTCGCAAGCCCCCGAAGGTGAGTCGGTTTGCATCTGTGCCGTAATTTCCCACAATCCCACCTCAAGTTTTTTGCGCAAGGGACTGACCCTTACCCGTACCACAGCGTTTGATGATTCCGGTTCTGTAACCATCACTTTTTTTAATCAGCCTTACTCTGCCGGGACGTTAAAAACGGGGCAGACATATATTTTTTACGGTACAGTGGAGCGAAACGGAACACACTTCAGCATGACGAACCCGATATACGAACGTGAGGGCAGTCATCAGGCAACCGGATGCATTCTTCCCATTTATTCTCTGACCGCCGGAATTTCAAACCTGCAGCTATCCAAGTGGATTTATCAGGCTCTGCAGGAACTGGAAGATACCATCCCAGACGATCTTCCCCACGAAATCCGAATGAAGCACCAGCTGTCTTCCCGCGATTGGGCTGTTCGCACCATCCATCGCCCTGCCAATTTCGAGGATCTGGCTGAAGCGAAACGACGGCTGGTATTTGAAGAGCTTTTCTACCTGACTGCCGGGCTGTCTCTGCTTCACAGCCGCCGCCAAACCGGTTCCAGCTGCCGGTGCACGCCCCGCAATTTAAATGACTATACCGCGCTGCTTCCTTTTTCTTTTACATCGGCGCAAAATCGCGTGCTCCACGAAATAGCGCAGGATCTTATTGGCGGTCATGTGATGAATCGGTTGATTCAGGGTGATGTCGGCAGCGGTAAAACCGCTGTGGCTGCCGGCGCCATTTGGATGTGTGCCCAAAGCGGTTGGCAAAGTGCACTCATGGCCCCTACCGAAATACTGGCGCGGCAGCACTACCAAACACTGACGTCTATTCTTTCCTCTTCCGGCATCCGCATTGGATTGCTCACCGGAAGCAGTCGTGCTGCTGAACGACGTTCGGTCCTGCAGGCATTAGAGGCCGGTGAAATCGATCTTATCATCGGTACTCATGCGTTGATCAGCACCGGTGTGAATTTTCATCGACTCGGACTTGTGATCACCGATGAACAGCATCGTTTCGGAGTAGATCAGCGCTCCGCCCTCAGCGCGAAGGCCGGTGAATATAACCCCCATGTATTAGTTATGTCCGCCACGCCAATTCCGCGCACTCTGGCTTTGATTATTTATGGCGACCTTGATGTTTCCATCATTGACGAACGGCCTCCCGGACGGCAGGAAGTAGACACCTTTCTGGTGGGAGAGGACAAGCGCGCTCGTATGTATGGTTTTGTTCGCCGTCAGGTGGAGGACGGACATCAGGTATATATGGTCTGTCCGGCAGTAGAAGATGTCTCTGACGGTGCAGGCTGCAAGAATGTAACTGCCTACGCAAAGGAACTGAGCGAAACCGTCTTCCCTGATTTGCGTGTTGGTCTAATCCACGGCAAACTTAGCGGAAAAGCCAAGCAGGCGGCTATGCAGGCATTTACAAGCGGTGAAATTGACATTCTTGTGTCGACCACAGTAATTGAAGTTGGTGTCGATGTCCCCAATGCCACTTTAATTGTAATTGAAGATGCCGACCGTTTCGGTCTGTCTCAGCTGCATCAGCTACGGGGACGTGTCGGGCGTGGAAAGGACAAGGCCTATTGCGTGTTGATCTCTGCCACCAAAAATTCCGACACCCGCCAACGGCTTAAGGCGCTGTGTGCAACCAACGATGGATTTAAAATTGCCGAAAAGGATCTGGAGCTTCGCGGTCCAGGCGACTTCTTTGGCTCCCGACAGCACGGTTTACCCCAATTGCAAATTGCCGATTTGGCAGGGGATACGCGAACACTGCAGGAGGCTAAGCAAGCTGCCGAAGACACTCTGCGCAGCGATCCCACGCTGACAAAACCGGAACATAAAATAATTCTTGAACGAGTCCACCGGCTTTTCTCAGAAAGTCCGGACATATTCAACTAAACTAAAATGCAGGAGGAATCACTTATGAATCAGTTTATGGAACGCACAAAAGCTCTGCGTGAAGACCCCAACGCCCACCACAACTGCGCTCAAGCAGTTCTCGAGGCATTCGCTCCGGAATGCGGTTTTACCCAGGAGCAGGCCATGAAACTGGGGGCTCACTTCGGCTCCGGTATGAAAATTGCCGCCACCTGCGGTGCCATTACAGGCGCTTTGATGGTCATCGGCCTGCTTGGCGGCGGTGACGACGCTTACCGCGCCTTTATGACCGCTATGAAAGACAATCACGAAGGTCTGACCGATTGCGGTGATCTGCTGAAAAAGAACGCTTCCACCGGATGTCCTAAAAAAGTGCACTGCGATGGAATGGTGTACGAAGCTGTGGAAAACATCGTCAAAATCATGGGGTTGGAAGGATGACAAAGCAGGAAACCTACGACTACCTGACCGACCATGGCATTGCATACGAAGTAACCGAGCATCCGGCCGTGTTTAATATGGCCGAATTGGATGCCGTGGAATTGCCTTATCCGGACGCAGATGCCAAAAATCTTTTTGTCCGAGATGATAAACACCGGTTTTACTACCTCATTACAGTAAAGGGCGACAAACGGGTTAATCTGAAAGAATTTCGAAAGCAGCAGGGGACTCGCCCCCTGACGTTTGCCTCTGACGAAGAATTGCGTGCCATTCTCGATCTCTACCCCGGAGCTGTAACGCCTCTTGGACTTCTGAACGACGCAGACCGCAAAGTCAAGTTTTTTCTGGACGAAAGCTTCACCCAAGGGTGCGGTCTGGTAGGCATACACCCGAACGACAACACCGCTACCGTCTGGATCAAAACAAACGACCTGATTCAACTGATCAAAGACCATGGAAACGAAGTACATATCACCGCATTGTAACAAAAGAAAGGGAGATCAGCTATGAGTAAAAGCGTCCTGATTATCAGCACCAGTCCCCGCGCTCACAGCAATTCCGACGCTTTAGCAGATGCATTTATGGAAGGTGCTCTGAAGGCCGGTCACAGGGTGGAAAAAATCTCTCTCCGCGGAAAACGTATTTCCTTCTGTCTCGGCTGTCTTGCTTGCATGGAACGAAAGAAGTGCGTCATATCCGATGACGCAGTCGACATTGCCGCAAAAATGGGACAGGCAGATGTTCTTGTATTTGCTACTCCGATTTACTATTTTGAAATGAGCGGCCAGATGAAAACCATGCTGGATCGTGCAAACCCGCTCTACACCTCCGATTACCGTTTTCGGGACATCTACATGCTGACCGCCGCCGCAGAAAATGAGCCTCACACTCCCGATCGCGCCATCAGCGGTCTGCAGGGTTGGATTGACTGCTTTGAAAAAGCACGCCTGGCCGGCAGTGTATTTGCCGGCGGCGTAACTGCGCCCGGCGCAATTTCCGGCCATCCCGCTCTGCAGGATGCGCTGGAACTGGGCGCATCAATTTAAATTTACCCACACATGCAGAAAACCTGCCGCAGAAAATTTGCGGCAGGTTTTCTCACTTCTCTTTTTTTGCATAATTTACGACGAAAATACCCAAACACACCAGTGTCAGCGCCGCTAGAGATGTGGGGCTGAGGAACGCTTCTCCAAGTACGAGTCCGGATAAGGTCACGCCAAAAATCGGCACGAGCGAATTGAATACAGTAATGGAACTTACCTGATTGTATTTCAAGAGGTAAGTCCAAAGGGTAAATGCAGCCGTTGAAATAAACACCATAAACGCCAGCAATGCCGCTGCCTTTCCCGACCATTGTGTAATCCGTCCGCCCAAAGCCAGTCCCGCTCCCAGCAGAAGCGCTCCGCCGAAGAATAACTGCCACCCCGTCAACAGCAACGGATCAATTTTTCTGGTAATCGTTTTTGTCAGCAAAGCGCCGACCGCCAGAGAAGCCGCACTGAGCAATACAAATCCATCGCCCAACAGCGTAAACGGTGCTGCCAACGGACCGTTCAGATTGATCAGCACTGCACCGCTTAAGCCAAGCCCGCAGCCGGCCAGTTTTCTCGGCGTCAAAGGGTCCGTTTTCCGCAGCACAATCCCCGTCAGTAAAACGGTCATAAATGTTGAAGTCGTGTTGAAAATAGAGCCTCGAACCCCAGTCGTGTGTGCTAAACCCACATAGAAGAAAAAATACTGGATCCCGGTCTGTAAGATGCCTAGCAGTAAAATACCCTTCCACTGACTCTTCTCTCCGGGCAATGGTGCTTTTCGGCGCAGAATCAACGACAAAATCAGCCCCGCAACACCTGCCAGCGAAAACCGCAAGCCGGCAAACACCATCTGCCCTGCCATGTCGCCGGATGCTATTCCCAACAGACTGTATCCCAGTTTGACTGCCGGATAGGCACAACCCCATAAGAACGTGCAAAGTACTGCCAGCAAAACGATCACTCGCTTACGCTGAAAAAACGCTGCAGCCGACACCGTACATCCCCCCCTATTGATTTAAGTCATTATATCACCCTCCCTTCCTTATTACCAGTGACCTTGTGGAAAAGTGATTGCAATATTCATTATTCCTGTGATATAATCCAGTAAAATGGTTTCGTATGCCATTCTTTCTTTTATTATTGATTTAAAGGAGTGATCACCATGATCCTTGATGAGGAAACCCAAGAGCTCGTGCAGATGGTACGTGAGTTCGTCGATAATGAAATCATCCCCAACGTTGGTGAAATTGAACGCACCAACGGCAGTGCAGAGGCCATTCTGGATATGGCCTGCGAAATGGGATTGAACACCCTCTGCCTTCCGGAGGAATTCGGCGGTCTTGGATTGACCAATGTGCAGACCTTCTCTATTGCAGAAGAAATTGCGCGAGGCGACATCGGCATCGGCACCACACTGATTGCCAATTGCCTGGCCTCCTATCCCGTGCTGCTCAGCGGCACACCCGAGCAGAAGAAGCTCTGGTTCGAGACCATGGTGGAAAAGAAATATGCTGCTTTCTGCCTGACAGAGCCAAATGCCGGTTCAGACGCCGGCGGCGTACAGACCACCGCTGTGGAAGACGGTGATGAGTGGGTCATCAACGGCACAAAGAGTTTTATTTCCAACGGCCCCATCGCCGGCATTTACACCGTTCTGGCCTCCACGAACAAGAAAGCCGGTGCCATGGGCCTGACTGCCTTCATTGTAGAGCGGGATCGTCCCGGCGTATCCATCGGCAAGGAAGAGGACAAAATGGGCATGCGTCTGAGCTGCACCAGCGAGGTGATCTTTGACAACGTCCGTATTCCCAAAGACCATATGCTGGGCCGCAAGAACCGCGGTTTCAAGATCATTCTGGACACCCTGGATCACAGCCGCGCCGGCGTAGGAGCCTTTGGCGTCGGCATTGGTCAGCGTTGCGTGGAAGAGGCTGCAAAATATGCCAAGCAGCGCAAACAGTTCGGTGTCAGTGTTTCCACCTTCCAGTCCGTCCAGAACATGCTGGCCGACATGGAAATTCAGGTGCAGGCTTCCCGTCAGGCCTATCTCCACGCTGCCGAGCTGATGGATGCCTGTCTGCCCTTTACCGCTGAGGCAGCCATTGCAAAGACCATCGGCACCGACACGGGCATGAAGTGCGCCGTAGATGGCGTGCAGGTCATGGGCGGCTATGGCTACATGAAGGACTACCCCATGGAAAAATTGATGCGTGATGCAAAGATTCTGCAGATCTATGAGGGAACCAACCAGATCCAGCGCTCTGTGATCGCTGGTCAGCTGTTGAAGAAATATCACTGATTTTTACCGGAAAGAGGTAACCGTTTTGAATATTCTTGTCTGCGTAAAGCAGGTACCGGATACAACCATCATTAAAATTGATCCTGTGAAGCACACCCTGATCCGGCAGGGCGTGCCCAGCATTCTGAACACCTTCGACACCTATGCTCTGGAAACGGCGCTTCGCATTCGTCAAAGTGTAGGTGAGGGAAAGATCACTGCGCTTTCCATGGGCCCGGAGCAAGCCAAAGATATACTGAAAGAGTGCATCTCTGTTGGCGCTGATGAAGCTTATCTTATCAGTGACCGCGCATTCGGCGGAGCCGACACTCTGGCCACCAGCCGCACCATTGCAGAGGCTATCCGAGTGCTCGAAGAGAAACAGGGTGCACCCTTTGATCTGGTTTTCTGCGGAAAGCAGGCCATTGACGGCGACACTGCTCAGGTCGGTCCGGAAATTTCCCAGCACCTGAACCGCGCCCTTCTGACCTACGCCTTGGAAGCTGCTGTCGAAGGCGATACCGTCAAAATCCGTCGGGAAAGCGATGAGGGCTACGACTGGTATGCGGCAAAGATGCCCGCTGTCATTACGGTAACGAAAACTTCCTATGACCTGCGCTATCCCTCCCTGAAGGGGAAAATGGCGTCCCGCAAGGCCGTCATTCCGACATTGACCTCTGCTGAGGTAATTGTTCCTGAGGAAAAGCGCGGCCTGAAGGGTTCCCCCACTAAAGTTAAAAAAACCTTCACCCCCACCCTCAGCAAAACCGGTCTTCGTCTGGAAGGCATGACCGGCGCAGAAGCCGGTGCAAAGCTGGCAGAAGTGCTGGCAGAAGCCAAGCTGGTGTAAGGAGGGCGTGAACATGGAAAACAAGAATCTTTGGGTTGTCGTTGAAACAGAAGACGGCAAGGCAAAAAATGTTGGGTATGAATTGCTCAGTGTAGGCCGTACTCTGGCAGATAAGATGGGGCAGAAGCTGGTTGCTCTGGTTATGGGCAAAAACGTGGAAGCCGTTGCACAGGAAAGTATTGCCTACGGTGCAGACCAGGTCCTGTTGGTGGAAGGTGACGAGTATGACACATACAACACCGATGCCGCCACCTTTGCCACCGTCTCCTTAATCCATAAATACGCCCCCGCCATCGTGCTCTACGGCGCAACCAACAACGGTCGTGATCTGGCTCCCCGCGTTGCGTGCCAGCTGGAAACCGGTTTGACTGCCGACTGCACTGAACTGGACATCGAGGTTGAAACCAATAATCTGGTATCCACCCGCCCCACCTTTGGCGGCAACCTGCTCGCCGTCATCATGTGCCCGGATCATTATCCTCAGATGTCCACTGTCCGCCCCGGCGTCTTCAAGCGCGCCGAACCCGATGCAAGCCGCACCGGTGAAATTGTTCGGGAAGATATCCATATTGCCTCCGATGACATCCGCGTCCATTTGGTGGAGCGCATCAAGGAGGTCGCTGAGGCAATCAATCTGGAGGAGGCTGAGATCATCGTCTCAGGCGGTCGCGGATTGAAGGACGAAAAGGGATTTGAGCTGATTCGCAACCTTGCAGATGTGTTGGGCGGAACCGTTGGTGCAAGCCGCGCCGCGGTAGATGCCGGCTGGATTCCTCATGCCCATCAGGTGGGTCAGACCGGCAAAACCGTCTCTCCCAAACTCTACATTGCCATCGGTATCTCCGGCGCAATTCAGCATTTGGCCGGTATGAGCGCCAGTGATACCATCGTAGCGATCAACAAAGATCCGGACGCGCCGATTTTCTCTGTGGCGGATTATGCCGTTGTCGGCGACCTTTTTGAAGTTGTTCCCGCCTTGACTGAGGCCATTCGCGCTCAGAAAAACTGATCTCTGCTCCTTTTTTACAAAATGGTGCACTCCTGCCGAGTGCGCCATTTTTCGTTTCTTCATGCTTTTATTTTTCCGTATTCAATGCTATAATTTAGACTGTATATATGTATCTGTTAGGGGGAGTACCATGGATGCTTCCATGTTGAAAAATAGATTGCAGGCTCTCTGCCCGGATTTGGAACTGCTGGAAAACGAGCCTATGAGCCGACACACAACCTTTCGCATTGGCGGTCCGGTGAGACTGATGGCTAAGGTAAAAAATTCCTCTGAATTTGCCGGGGCGCTTACCGCGGCATATGCTGAAAAAATCCGTCCCTTTGTGCTCGGCAACGGAAGCAATGTCCTTGCATCCGATCACGCCATGGATCGTTTTATCATTTTGACTGCCGGCGGTCTGGAGCAATTGGAGTTAATCAATGAAACTGAGATTTTCTGCGGTGCCGGTGTCTCTCTGGCGCGACTCGCCGTCTTTGCTATGGAAAACAGCCTGACCGGATTGGAATTTGCCCATGGAATTCCAGGAACCCTTGGCGGCGGCATGGCAATGAATGCCGGTGCTTACGGCGGAGAGCTGAAGCAGGTTGCCGCCTGCAGCCACTGCCTGACGCTATCGGGCGAAGAGAAAATTCTGGAGGGTGATGCGCAGCAGCTTTCCTATCGCCACAGCGCATTTTCCAATGGTGAGTTGTTCGTCACCGGAGTTCGACTTTCTCTTCAAAAGGGTGACAAGGCCGCCATCCGAAGCAAAATGGAAGAACTGTCTGCCAGGCGCCGCGCCAGTCAGCCCTTGGAATTTCCCAGTGCCGGCAGCACCTTTAAACGCCCGGTCGGCGGTTACGCTGCTGCTCTCATTGATCAATGCGGCTTGAAGGGATTGTCTGTCAGCGGTGCACAGGTGAGTGAAAAACATGCGGGGTTTGTTGTGAATACCGGCGGCGCTACCTGCGCCGATGTGCTGGCGCTGACCGACCGCATTCGCTCTGTTGTGAAGGCGAAAACCGGAATTGAACTGGAACTGGAGATTCGGCAACTGAGTTAAGGAGGGAACGCAATGGAATTTGTCATTATCACCGGACTTTCCGGCGCCGGTAAAAGCCGCGCCGCAGAGTTCTTGGAAGATGCCGGTTTTTATACCGTGGACAATATACCGCCGGAATTTATGACCAAATTTGCAGACTTCTGCATGCATGCCAACGGCCGATACGACCGCGTTGCTCTGGTAAGCGACGTCCGCGCCGGAAATGATTTTTCGCCTCTGCTCAAAGCATTGGATGACCTGCAAGCCATGGGCTGCAACTACAAGCTGCTGTTTATGGAAGCCGACTTGCCTACCATCATCAAGCGCTACAAGGAAACCCGCCGCATGCACCCTCTGACGCAGCCCGGCATTTCCTTGGAGGATGCCGCCAACCGCGAGCGGGAAATGTTGCAGCCTGTACGGGATCGCGCTACCTTCGTGCTGGATACAACTCCCTTTGCCTCAACAAATATGCTGCGTTCTGCTTTACAGAAACTCTTTCAGACCGGGCCAGAGCAAAGCGGCCTGTCCGTAAGTGTAATGAGCTTCGGCTACAAATACGGACTTCCTTTAGAGGCTGATCTCGTTTTTGATGTGCGGTTTCTGCCCAACCCCTATTATGTCTCCGGCATGAAGGAGCATACAGGGAAAGATGCCGACGTCATGGATTACCTCTGTTCCTTCGACGTTACCAATCAATTTCTGAAAAAGCTGGAAGCTCTGCTGGATTTTCTTCTCCCACAATATGCAGAAGAAGGCAAGCGAACCTTAACCATTGCCGTCGGCTGTACCGGCGGCCGGCATCGCTCCGTTGCTGTGGCAAGCCTTCTGGCCGAATATGTCCGCACCATGCGTTACACGGTCGCCGAATATCATCGGGATATGACGAGGGTTTAAGCCATGCAGAAGAAACTACAGTATGGGCAAAACGGCCCCAACATTGTTGCCATCGGCGGCGGCACAGGACTCTCTACTATGCTGCGCGGACTGAAGAAGCACACTTCCAATCTTACCGCCATTGTCACGATGGCGGACGACGGCGGCGGATCCGGTGTACTGCGCACTGACCTCGGCATGCCGCCCCCCGGCGATGTGCGCAACTGCCTGCAGGCATTAGCTAACGCAGAACCGATCATGGAGCAGCTCATCAACTATCGTTTTCCCGAGGGTACTCTGGCCGGACAGAGCTTCGGCAACCTGTTTCTGGCCGCACTGATGGGCATTACCGGTTCCTTTGATGAGGCTGTCGTGCAAATGAGTCAGGTGCTGGCCATCACCGGCCGGGTACTGCCTGTCACAAGCGACAATATCCAACTTCTCGCAGAGTTTGAAAACGGAACACAGGTTGTGGGCGAATCCCGTATTTGCGACTTTAAAAAAGCACAGGACTGCCGCATTTCTCAAATCCGGCTGATCCCGGAGCATCCAAAGGTTAACCCATTGGCACTGGAGGCCATTGCAAAGGCCGATTTGATTCTGCTCGGTCCCGGCAGTCTTTATACCAGTGTGATTCCCAACCTTCTGGTAGACGGCATTACCGACGCCATCGCTGCTGCGCCCGCACTTCGTGCCTATGTCTGCAACGTAATGACGCAGGACGGCGAGACCGAAGGGTACACTGCCGCTGATCATCTCCGGGCTCTTCTGTCTCACTCCAACAGCCAACTGGTGGATTTCTGTCTGGTAAATTCCGCCCCCATCCCCGACTATCTTCTGGAGCGCTATGCGGAGGAAAATGCCCGCCCCATTGAGGTAGACCCTGCCGAAATTGCCGCTCTCGGTGTAGAGTTAGCCACCGGGGACATGGCAGATCTGCACCACAAAAAGTTGGCCCGCCATGACCCGGACAAGCTAGCGCAAACAGTACTGCAGCTGATGGATGATCACACCACCCGTGTGTTTGAAAACGGCACAGCTCGTTATATCCGGGAACAATAACCAAAATGCAAAGGAGCGCGGAACATGTCGTTTTCCTCGCAAGTAAAAACCGAATTATGCAAAGAAAAGCTGTCCCGTCCCTGCTGCATAACCGCAGAGGCTTACGGCGTGCTGCTGTTCTGCAACCTGTTCTCTACGCGGCAGATCCGGGTCACAACCCAATGCATTCCCTTTGCCCAGCGACTTCCCCGTCTGTTCCGCCGGGCATTTAATGCCGCTTTCGACGAACAGCCGGAATCGACAGAAACCTCTGGAAAACGCACCTATGGCATTACAAACGCTGAAGTGATGGCGCGCATTCTGGAAACTCTGGGCTATGAACGGGAAAACAGCATCTCACATCATATTAACTACGCTCTTCTGGAAGAGGAATGCTGCCGCACCGCTTTTTTACGAGGTGCGTTTTTAGCCGGAGGCAGTGTAACCGACCCGGAAAAACGCTACCATTTGGAGCTGACTACTACGCACCTGTTTGTCCATCGCGAATTGCAGGCGCTGTTACAGGAAATGGGATTTCAGCCGAAGACCATTACCAGAAATGCAAACTATGTGACCTACATTAAGCGAAGCGAATCCATTACCGATTTCCTGACAACCATCGGTGCTCCGCTGGCTGCCATGGAAATCATGAATGCAAAGGTGGAAAAAAACCTCCGCAACGGCATGAACCGCTGGTCTAATTGCGATGTAGCCAACCTTGACAAAGCGGTAGATGCCGCTCAGAGTTATATTGAGGCTATTCGCCGCATAGACCGTTCCATCGGGTTAGACCAGCTGCCGGAAAAGCTGCGGGAAACCGCTCGCCTGCGGGTTGATTACCCGGAGCTTTCCCTCAGTCAGCTGGCGCAATTGGCTCAGGTAAGCAAATCCTGTTTAAATCATCGGCTGCGAAAGCTGGTGGAACTTTCCCGCAGAGAGGAAGTGCACGGAAATGAAACTGCTGATTAAACAGCGAGTCTTCTCCTGGACGGACAGCTATGATGTTTATGACGAATGGAAGGTCCCCCGTTATTTTGTCCGTGCCTCCCTGCTGAGCTTTGGTCACCAGATCCATGTAAAAGATATTCAGTCCGGACGAGAGGTCGGTGGTGTTTACCAACGTCTGCTGGCATTAATGCCCCGATTTGCTCTGGAGGTCAACGGAATGGCTATGGGCAGTATCCGTAAGGAGATGACACTCCTGCGCCCCCGCTATCGCCTGGACGTAAACGGCTGGCATGTACAGGGCGATGTGTTTGGATGGCACTATGATGTCGTCGATCGAAGTGGAAAAATTGTTCTGCACATCACAAAAGAATGGCTGCACTGGGGCGACACCTATGTGCTGGAAATCCCAAATCCGCGAAACGAATTGCTCTGTCTGCTCATTGCAATTGCAATTGATGCCGCAAACTGCAGTGAAAACAAATGATTTTCTCCATGCGATAAAACGAAAAAACCACGCCGTTTTCTCTTAGAAAGGAGCTTCCTATGGCTTTTGCACATCTGCATGTGCATACAGAATATTCTCTGCTGGACGGTGCCTGCCGCATTGATGCGCTGGCCAAGCGAATCAAAGAGCTCGGACAAACCAGCGTTGCCATTACCGACCATGGCGTTATGTATGGCTGCGTAAATTTCTACCGTGCCTGCCTTGCAGAAGGCATCCATCCGGTTATCGGGTGCGAGGTCTACGTTGCCCCCCGCACCCGGTTTGACAAGGTACACGAATTAGACAGCGAAGCGCGGCACCTGGTCTTGCTATGTGTGAACGAAACCGGTTACCGCAACCTTTCTTACATGGTCAGTCAGGCAAACGTGGAGGGTTTTTATATCAAGCCCCGCATTGACCTTGACCTGCTGCGGGAATATCACGACGGCCTGATCGCTCTGTCCGGCTGTCTGGCCGGTGAAATTCCCCGTCGACTGCGCAGCGGAGACTTCGCCGGGGCAAAAGAACATGCTCTGATGATGCAGCACATTATGGGAGCAGAAAACTATTATCTGGAGATTCAGGACCACGGTCTGGCGGAACAGCGGCAGGTCTTGCCCTGGCTCTACCGCCTCAGCGAAGAAACCGGCATTCCTCTGGTCGCCACCAACGATGCCCACTATCTCCGCCGTGAAAATGCGGAGGCGCAGGACGTACTGGTTTGTATCCAAACCGGAAAAACGCTTGATAATCCCAACCGCATGAAGTTTGAAACCGAGGAGTTTTATCTCAAAAGCGAGGATGAAATGCGTGCGCTTTTTCCTCAGCACCCTGAAGCCATCGAAAATGCTGCAAAGATTGCCGCTCGCTGCAAAATGGATTTTGAGTTTGGCACGTATCACCTGCCGGAATTTCAATATCCGGAGGGCTATACTGCTGACACCTGGTTTCAAAAGCTCTGCTACGGTGGTTTCCGCCGCCGTTATCCGGACGAACCGGAGGCATATCGGGCACGTCTGGAATACGAGATGGACATGATCCGTAAGATGGGCTTTGTAGACTACTTCCTCATTGTATCGGACTTCACTCAGTACGCTAAGGATCACGACATTCCGGTCGGTCCCGGCCGCGGCAGTGCTGCCGGCAGCATTGTTGCCTACTGCATTAACATTACCAACGTCGATCCCATGAAGTATAATCTTTACTTCGAACGTTTCTTAAATCCGGAGCGCGTCACCATGCCGGATATCGACATGGACTTTTGCTATCGCCGCAGAGGCGAAGTCATTGACTATGTCAAAGAAAAATACGGCTCAGATCGTGTTGCGCAGATCGTCACTTTTGGCACCATGGCGGCAAAAGGCGTGATTCGGGATGTCGGCCGCGTGATGAACAAGCCTTATGCGGAAGTAGATGCAATTGCCAAACAGGTACCGAGCGGGCCAAACAATGCAAAAATCACCTTGGATGAAGCGCTGCAACTCTCAAAACCCCTGCAGGAAATGTACAACGAAGATGACTCTGTCCGGCGCATTATCGACACTGGCCGCACAATTGAGGGTATGCCCCGCAATGCCTCCAAACACGCCGCGGGCGTGGTCATTACCCGCCGCCCTGTATATGAATACGTTCCCTTGTCTCGCAACGATGAAAGCATTGTCACGCAGTACAGCGCACCCACCCTGGAAGAGCTGGGATTGCTGAAAATGGACTTTCTTGCCTTGCGCAACCTAACAGTGCTGGATGACACCATGAAGGCCCTTGCAAAGCGCGGCATCCATGTAGACCTTTATAATCTGCCGGAAGATGATCCAAAAGTATTTCAACTCATTTCTGCGGGCCGAACCGCCGGCCTTTTCCAGGTGGAATCGGCTGGAATGACCAGCGTATGCGTTCAGATGCGTCCCACATCGATCAGCGATTTGGCCGCCATCAGTGCACTCTATCGTCCCGGCCCGATGGATTCCATTCCCCGCTTCATTGCCTGCAAGTCCGATCCTTCTCAGATCACCTATAAGCATCCTCTATTGGAGCCAATACTGTCCGACACCTATGGATGCATTGTTTATCAGGAACAGGTCATGATGATCTTCCAACAACTGGCCGGTTATTCTCTTGGCGGTGCCGACATGGTACGCCGCGCTATTTCCAAAAAGCACGCCGACGAGATTGAAGCCGAACGCGCCGCTTTTATTCACGGAGACGCAAGCCGGGGAATCAAGGGCTGCCTTGCCAACGGGATCTCAGAACAGGTGGCTCAGGACATCTACAATGAAATCTATGACTTTGCCAACTACGCCTTCAACAAATCCCACGCTGTTTGTTACGCCATTCTGATCTACCAGACCGCTTATTTCAAGGCCAACTATCCCAGAGAATACATGGCCGCACTTCTCACCAGCGTACTGGACAAAAGTACTAAGGTAGCTACTTATATTGCCGAGTGCAAAGAAATGAAGATTCCCATTCTTCCGCCGGATGTAAATGAATCCGGGGCTGACTTCACTGTTGTTCCGGGCGGAATCCGCTTTGGACTTGTCGGCATTAAAGGGGTCGGCCGCGGGTTGGTCGATGCATTGGTTGCCGAGCGGGAACAGGAAGGAAATTTCGCCAATTTCAATGATTTTTGCCAACGCATGTATGACCGCGGTCTGAATCGGCGGGCACTGGAGAATATGATCCGCTGCGGCGCCTTTGACTCAATGGGCTATCGGCGCAGCCAGTTGTTGTCTGCCATGCTTTTCATTATGGACGACATCGCCGCAGATCGTAAACGAAACGTTGAGGGACAGTTCGACCTGTTTGGCGGACTGGATGGAAGCAGCGGAAAAAATGCGGATGTTCCCATGCCGGATATGCCGGAATTCAGCAAGGCCGATTTAATGGCTATGGAACGGGAAACCACTGGCCTTTATCTGTCCGGTCATCCCATAGACGAATACCGGGATGTCATTCGCCGCCTTCACACCCCCACCATTGGCTCTATTCTGATGGATTTGGACGATGAAACAGATAACCACAACTTCTTTGATGATCAGAAAATCCGCCTTGCCTGCATCGTAACCGCTGTAAAAACAAAACCAACCCGCAACAACTCTCTCATGGCCTATGTCACTCTGGAGGATGACACCGGTACAATGGAGATGCTGGCATTCTCTCAGGCACTCGGTCAATACGGCAGCTATTTACAGGAAGGAGCTGTCCTCTATGTCGAAGGACGGCTTTCCATTCAGGAAGAAAAAGCGCCTCAGATTCGCTGCAACTTTGTCCAACCGCTGGAACAGGCGGCACAAAGAGCCGCCAACAGTCCGTATGGCGGCGGTGGACGCACAGTCCAGAGTGGCAAACCCGGAGTTATTCCAAACGTAAGCCATATCTACGTCCGCATTCCTACAATCACTGACGAACGCGTCGGCTATGTACGCAAGGTATTGATCATGTTTCCGGGGCAGAGCCAGTTGATTTTTTATGCAGAAGACACCAAAAAACGCTATGGGATTCCCTGTTTGATTCATACCTCCCTGATGCGGGAACTGAACGAGGTATTTGGCAAAGAAAATGTGGTGATAAAATGAAGAAAAAACGAACCAAAGGCCGAGCCAAAGCTCAGTTCCGCATAACGAAATTACGGGCAAAGGCATCGATTCAGCGGCGAAAACAGAGCATCTTTTCCCGCATTGCAAAAATTGTTTTTCATCGTGCTTTTTTTGTAAGCCTTGCCATCGCGCTGCAGATGCTGGTTCTTGCCGCTGCCGTCACCGTGTTTCTTCGTCATTTTGCAATCTTTTACCTGTTTTATATCATCGTTGCCGTCATTGCTGTGTTGAAAATTATCAGCAGCCGCTATGAAGCCGCCTATAAGATTGCGTGGATTGTCCCGGTGCTGACTGTTCCGGTTTTTGGCGGACTGATGTATCTGCTCTACGGCGGAAACAAACTGAGCAAGCGGGATAAAAAGCGGCTTGTACAGCAAAATGAATGCGTCCAGCACTATATGGGACAACCGAAAGCATCTACACTGGATCATCTGGCCCTGCAGGGTAAAAATGCAGTCACACAGTCCCGCTATCTGTTTTCCTCCAGTTGTTGTCCGCCCCATCTCCACACGCAAACTGCCTATTATCCTCTTGGCGACACCATGTTTGTTGCAATGAAGGACGCGCTGGAGCGGGCTGAAAAGTTCATTTTTGTACACTTCTTTATTATTCGTCCCGGAAAGATGTGGAACGAAATATTAGAGATTCTGCAACGCAAGTCCGCAGAAGGATTAGACGTTCGCGTGATCTATGATGATGTCGGCTGCCTTTACACGCTGCCCGGAAACTATGATAAAACGCTGCAGGACATGGGCATCGCCTGCAAGGTCTTCAACCGTTATCGCCCGGTCATTTCTTTGCGGCTGAATAACCGAGACCATAGAAAAATTCTTGTAATTGACGGTAAGATCGGTTTCACCGGCGGCGTAAATCTGGCCGACGAATATATTAACGAAGAAGAACGCTTCGGTCACTGGAAGGACAGCGGCATACGCCTGCATGGCGAGGGCGTATGGAACATGACGGTCAGTTTCCTGTCCACCTGGGCCTATCTCTCCGGACGGGAGGATAACTTCGACCTCTTTCGCCCGCAAATCAGTCCTCTGGAAATCCGCACCGACGGCGTAGTGCAATTTTATGAAGACTCTCCTCTGGACGATAAACCGGTCGGGGCAAACGTCTATCGCAACATGATCTCCCGGGCCAATCGTTCCATCTATTTCACAACTCCCTACCTGATCATCGACGATGCCATGACCAATTCTCTCTGCACCGCTGCACAGGCCGGCGTAGATGTCCGCATTATCACTCCCCACATTCCGGACAAAAAAATTGTGTTTCAGCTCACCCGGGCTCACTATCAGATCCTGCTGGAATCCGGTGTACGCATCTATGAATATACACCCGGGTTTATCCACGCAAAAAACTTTGTTGTGGACGATGCCTATGCCACCGTCGGCACCATTAACATGGACTACCGCAGCCTGTATCTTCATTTTGAATGCGGTGTCTGGATGTCCGACTCCTCCGCAGTACGCGAAGTACGGGAAGATTTTCTCAACACACTGGAATTGTGCGAAGAAATCTCGCTGGAGGATGCCAAGCGTTTCTCCCGCAGCCGTCGATTCCTGAATGCTTTCCTGCGCGCGTTTGCCCCTCTGTTTTAAGCTTGACAGAAAGTAAAACATTTTGTAAAATTGACTGTGAATTTATTGATAACTCTCCGAGCCGCTGTTCCTAAAACAATCTGTCATGGAATTGCGGCCGGGGTCTTGTTTCGACCCCCAGGGTGTAGCTCGGAAACGAATGCGCCTTCCTTTTTTTGAAAAGGAGAGCGACTGAACGCCCCTGTGCAATTTTCACTTCTGTATTGGGGTTCTGTTGCTCTGCCTTCCGGCAGAGCTTTTTTGTTGCATCTTTTTTGGAAGGAGAGTTTTTATGAAACGAGGTCTGGATTGGCGCACAGCGCGGGATGAGCTGCTGCAGCAGGTCGTCCCCATTGGCACCCAGATGCTTCCCCTGCCCCAATGCAGCGGCCGCTATCTGGCAGAAAACATTGCCGCTGTGCAGGCGGTCCCACCCTTTGACCGTTCCCCCTTGGACGGTTATGCTTTTCGCAGCGCGGATTCCGATCCCACTGCTCCTGTCACACTGCGCATTCTTGAAGAAGTCCCCGCCGGTCACCTGCCAACCTGCACGGTAACGGAGGGAACCGCCGTCAAAATTCTCACTGGCGCTCCTATTCCCAATGGCGCCGATGCGGTAAGCAAATTTGAGGAGACTGAATTCACCGCAGATTCTGTCACACTAAAGCGGCAGTATCAGCCCGGTGAAAACATCATCTTTCGCGGCGAAGACGTAGCTCCCGGCGATCTGTTGGGACGCAGAGGACAGCGCATTGACGCTGGATTGGCCGGTGCATTGGCTGCCCAGGAAATTGCCGAAGTCAACGTTTATCGGATTCCTAAAATCGGTATTCTCACCACCGGAACCGAGCTGCGCCGTCCCTCAGAAACAGGCAACGGTGCCTCCATCCCAAACAGCAATCGAATCGCACTGGAAACCGCCCTGCGTTTGCTGGACTGCGAACCGGTATTTTATGGCGCACCCGGCGACACCGTAGAAGAAATCTCTTCTTCCTTGACCCAGGCCCTGACCGACTGCGACATGGTCATAACGACCGGTGGAGTTTCTGTCGGTGATTACGACTGTACGCCTGCCGCAGTGGTGCATTGCGGTGCGGAGCTGTTGATACAAAACCTGAAATTGAAGCCCGGTGGAAAATGCTGCTTTGGCGCATTTGGCAATAAGCTCATTGCCTGTCTGTCCGGCAACCCTGCCAGCGGAATGACCTGCTTTTATGCTGTGGTTATGCCGGCAATCCGCCGCTTGATCGGCGCAGAGCGTGCGGTACAGAAGGAAGTTATTGCTCACATTGCAGCCGATTTTCCAAAAAGCAGCAAGCAGCCCCGGCTTCTCCGCGGCGTTTTAGACTGGAAGGAAGAGGGTCTCTGCTTCACTCCGGCTCCGGCACAGGGCAACGGTACGCTGCATACATTAGCAGGCGCAAACGCTTTTGCCGAAATTTCAGGAAACAGCGGTCCAATCCATGCCGGAGAAATCGTCCGGGTCTGCTATATAGGAGGTTAACCGCATGAAAAAAGTAAAGTCTGAAGAGGCTGTCGGTCTGACACTCTGTCATGATGTCACCGGCATTCGTGCTGATTTTAAAGGCCCTGTATTTCGCCGCGGCCATGTCATTCGCCCAGAGGACGTGGAAACTTTACTGGATCTTGGCAAACGGCATGTATTTATCTGGGAAGATCAAGCCGGCGAAATTCATGAAGAAGATGCTGCTCTGCGTCTGGCCGCGTTGGCAAAGGTCGAAAACGGCACCTTTGCCGGCCCGTCGGAAGGAAAAATGGTGCTGACTGCCCAGTGTCCCGGCCAATTCCGTGTAAATTTGAATTTGTTGCAGCAAATCAATTCCATTGGTGATATTACAATCTGCACCCTTCCGGATCACTACCCGGTGCAACCGGGGGCAAAGCTGGCCAGCATGCGCATTGTTCCTCTGGTCACCAAAGAGGACAACATTCGCCGCGCAGAACAGCTGTGTGCGGCAAGTGAAACACCGCTGTTGGAGTTGGTTCCTTATCAAAAGAAAAAGGTCGGCATTATCATTACCGGCAGCGAAATCTACACCGGCCGTATTCAGGACCTGTTCCAGCCGGTAATTCGAAAAAAAGTTGCTCCCTACGGTGCGGAAGTACTCGGATGCACCTTCTGCGACGATGAATTGCCCATGTTGGAAGAGGCAATTCAGGAGTATCTGGCGCAAGGTGCCGAGCTGATTGTCATGACCGGCGGTATGTCCGTTGACCCGGACGACATCACCCCCACTGCCATTCGCCGCAGCGGGGCGGAAGTGATCAGCCACGGTGTTCCTTCCCAGCCAGGCAATATGTTGTTGGTGGCCTATCATGGAGACACCGCCATCGTCGGTGTGCCCGGTGCCGCTGCAAAAGCGCCTACCACTACCTTTGATGTGCTTCTGCCTCAAATCATGACCGGGCGCAAGCTGACCAAGACGGATCTGGTGCGCCTTGCCGACGGAGGCTTCTGCCAGAGCTGCGGCACCTGCCATTGGCCCAACTGTTCCTACGGGCGGTACTGATATGCAGGATCGCTACAAAAGAACAATTTCTTATTTGCGGGTCTCTGTTACGGATCTATGCAATCTGCGATGCAAATATTGCATGCCTGCCAAGGGCATTCCGAAACGCAGCCACAACGAAATTCTCCGTCTGGAGGAGGTAGAGGAAATCGTCCGCGCTGCTGCAGAACTTGGCATCCGAAAGGTGCGCATCACCGGCGGTGAACCATTGGTTCGTCCCGGAGTGATAGAACTGTGCCGCCAAATCAGCGCCATCCCCGGCATAGAAGAATTGGCAATCACTACGAACGGTCTGTTGTTAGAACGTTATGCTGAGCAATTAGCGCAGGCCGGCGTTCACAGAGTAAACATCAGTTTGGACACATTGCGGCCGGATCGTTTTTCCGAGATTACGCGGGGCGGTTCTCTGGAACAGGTACTTTGCGGCATTTCTGCCGCACGGCAAGCCGGACTTACTCCAATTAAAATTAACACAGTTCTGATCGGCGGATTTAATGAGGATGAAATCATCCCATTGGTAGAACAAACCCGCACAAAAGATGTTGAAGTCCGATTCATTGAATTGATGCCTCTCGGACCGGGTGCCTCCTTTCCTCCGGAAGCTTATCTTCCCTGCTCCGCTGTGCTCCGGTGTGTGCCTGAGCTGGAGAAAATGGACAGAGCATCCGGTGTAGCAAGACTCTATCGTTTGCCCAATGGCATCGGCCGGGTCGGTCTCATCTCTCCTGTCAGCTGCGACTTCTGTGCCCAGTGCGATCGTATTCGTCTCACCAGCGACGGAAAACTGAAGCCCTGTCTTCACTCCGATCAGGAAATTCCGCTGCGGGGATTGCACGGTGCTTCCCTGCGCCAGGCACTGCAGGACGCCATCTGCCAAAAGCCTCAACGTCATGGCAGCCTTGACCCTGGTACTCCCACCGCCGGTGGACGGGCAATGAATCGAATTGGAGGATGATTTTGATGGGTGATTTTACTCATTTTGATGCTGCAGGCAATGCCCGCATGGTAAACGTCGGTGAGAAAGCTTCTACACAACGGGAAGCGGTTGCTGCCGGACGTGTGCTGGTCAATCAGCAAACCTATGAACTGATCCGTACCGGCGGCTGTAAAAAAGGGGATGTGTTGACGGTTGCTCAATTGGCTGGAATCATGGGTGCCAAACGCACCCCGGATCTGATCCCCCTATGCCATCCGATTCAAATCAGCGGCGTAGATCTGCAACTTTCCCTTGAGGATGCACCATACCGGGTTGAAATTCTGGCCACAGTAAAATGCGCTGGTCAGACAGGTGTAGAGATGGAAGCGCTGACGGCGGTAAGCACTGCCGCATTGACCGTGTATGATATGTGCAAAGCCGTGCAGCGGGATATGGTAATTGACCAAATCCGATTGTTAAAAAAGAGCGGCGGCAAATCCGGCATGTTTGAACGAAAGGACGATTGAAATGGATTATAAAGCTGCGGTCATTACCGTAAGCGACAAAGGAAGCCGCGGTGAGCGGGAGGACACCTCCGGACCGGCACTGGCTGAATTGTTGGAACAAGCCGGTTACACTGTGGCATATCGCTGCATTATCCCGGATGAACGGGCACAGATTGAAGCAGAATTGATTTCCTGCTGTGATCAGAAGAATCTTGCACTGGTTCTCACCACCGGCGGCACCGGTTTTTCTCTGCGGGACGTTACTCCGGAGGCAACTTTGGCTGTAGTAGAGCGGGAAGTACGGGGCATTCCGGAAGCTATGCGTTACGCAAGCCTTCAGATTACGCCCAGAGCCTGCCTTTCCCGTGCAGCTGCCGGTTTGCGGGGACGCTCCTTAATTATCAATCTTCCCGGCAGCCGCAAGGCAGCCGTTGAAAATTTGCAGGCGGTACTGCCCTCTCTGGCACATGGACTGGACGTATTGTGGGGAAACTCAGGCGATTGCGGGGTAGAAATGCATGGGTAAAGTGTTAAGTGTTTGCATCAGCGATGTGCGCGGTGTGGCAAAGCGCCCTGTGGACTTCCTGCATCTGATTCCGGATCACGGAATCGAGGGCGATGCTCACGCCGGCAACTGGCATCGGCAGGTCAGCTTGCTGGCGCAGGAAAGCGTTGACACCCTCCAGAGCAAAATCACGTTCAAACTGAAGCCCGGTGATTTTGCGGAAAACGTCCTGACAGAGGGCATCGAGCTTAAATCTCTTCCCATTGGAACCCGCTTGAAAATGGGAACCGCACTTGGAGAGGTAACTCAAATCGGCAAGGAATGTCACAACGACTGCGCCATCCGTCGTCAGGTCGGTGATTGTGTCATGCCTCGGGAAGGAATCTTTGTCCGCATTCTGGAGGAAGGCATTCTGAAGCCCGGCGACACGATTGATGTCATTTCGGGTTGATGCTTATTATTTTTGTATGAAAAGGTCGTTGAAAAACGCTTTTCAGATATATTTCACTGTAAAAGGAGAAAACACTATGAAGAAACTAATTGCACTCGTCATGGCTCTCTCCATGATCCTGAGCCTGGCTGCCTGCGGCTCCTCCAGCACCAATGGAACCACCGGCACCACCAGCGGATCTGCTTCCGCTTCTGCCAGCTCCGCTGCCGACGCATCCGCCTCTAAGTCGGACGCAGACGCCGACCAACTGGCTGAAACTACCATCTACATCGACATTGCAGCTTCTCTGGAAGCCGTGTTCCGCGATGTAATCCTGCCTGCTTACAAAGAGCAGCAGCCCAACGTCACCGTAGAGTACAACACCGGATCCTCCGGCAAGCTGCTCAGCCAGATCGAAGAGGCCAACGGCATCGGCCATGACCTGTTCTTCTCTGCCGGCAAAAAGCAGGTTACTACTCTGGATGAGACCGATAATCTGGCTGTTTCCGGCAGCGTTGTCGACCTGCTGTCCAATGAGCTTTGCCTGGTAAAGGGCAATAACACCGAAACTGCTGTCACCGGTTGGGAAAACCTGAGCGACGCCAAGACCATGGCTCTTTGCGGCGGCAGCGTGCCTGTCGGCAAGTACACCCGTATTGCTCTGGTCTCTCTGGGCGTTCTGGCTGAGAGCGACGATCCTTCCGCATATACCACAGAAGAAATTTCTGCCGCTCTGGGCGGAGTGTCCATCGATGAGGCCGATGACGTTGAAGTCGCAGCTGTGAAGGCAGCTGAGGGCAGTGTCGAGGTTTCCACCATTTACTATTCTGACTACTACAACCACAAGGATGAGCTGACCATCATCGCTCAGGACGACGGCACTCTGACCGGCAAAATCACCTATCCTGTCTGCCTGGTGAACAACCCCGAGGCTGACGAGACCGAGCAGGCCGCCGCCGCTGATCTTCAGGCCTTCCTGCAGACCGATTTCTGCCTGAAAGCTTTCGAAGAATATTGCTTTATTGTCAACAAGTAAGTCGATTTAAAACGGAAAGGAGCCCCAAATATGCAGCAAATATGGGAAATGGCGCTAAAATTTGACTGGACCCCCTTTTGGATTTCCTTCAAAACCGGCGTAGTCGCAACCGTCATTTGTTTCTTTTTGGGGCTCTGGTCCGCATGGGTCATCACGCGAAAAGGCCGCCGAACCAAAGCGATTCTGGATGGTCTGCTGACACTGCCCATGGTACTTCCGCCCACAGTAGCAGGTTTCTTTCTGCTGCTGCTGTTTTCCCTGCGCCGCCCCATTGGTTCGTTTCTCTATTCACAGATGGGAATTCAGGTGGTGCAAACCTGGCTGGGCTGCATTATTGCCGCCAGCATTATTTCTTTCCCTCTGATGTATCGCAATGCCCGAGCTGCTTTTGAACTTGTGGACGCCGATTTAATCCATGCCGCCCGCACGCTCGGCATGCCGGAGCGCAAAATATTCTGGCGCGTTGTTCTGCCGGCTGCCGGCCCCGGTGTTGCCTCCGGCACTGTGCTGACCTTTGCCCGTGCTTTAGGCGAATATGGCGCAACCTCCATGCTGGCCGGTAATATCGCCGGTAAAACCGGTACAATCTCTCAGCGCATTGCCAACGTCATTAAAGACGGAGATTACATGACTGCCGGTATCTGGGTTATTATTATGCTCATTATCGCACTGATCATCCTTGTGGCGGTTGGTATGCTGGGTGGAAAGGACAAGAGGTGAGGGTATGTCTCTGTTAATTGACATTGAAAAAGAACTTGGCTCCTTCACCCTGAAGGTTGCTCTGGAGGCCGGTAATGAAGCCCTTGCCCTTCTTGGAGACTCCGGATGCGGAAAAAGCATGACCCTGCGCTGTATTGCCGGTGTGGTTAAGCCGGACAAAGGACGCATTGTGATCAACGATCGGGTGGTATTCGACTCAGAGCAAAAAATTGATCTTCCGCCCCAGCAGCGCCGCGTCGGTTATCTGTTTCAGAACTATGCGCTCTTCCCCAACATGACGGTAGAAGAAAACATCATGACCGGTCTGGAACGGGAGAAAAAGCTTACCAAAGCAGAACGGCGCAAAAAAGCGCAGGAACATATGTCCATGCTTCAATTGGACGGATTGGGCGGTCGTTATCCCCGTCAGCTATCCGGCGGACAACAGCAGCGCGTTGCTTTGGCTCGCATTTTGGCGTCTCAGCCGGATCTTCTTCTTCTGGATGAACCCTTCTCCGCTCTGGACGCAACCCTGCGTTGGGAGATGGAACAGGTGGTACGCCGCACAATGCAAACCTTTGACGGCACAACGGTTCTGGTGACTCACGATCGAGACGAGGTCTATCGGCTCAGTGATCAGGTCGCAGTTTATAAATCCGGTCATATTGACCGCTTTGAAGAAAAATGGGCGCTTTTCGCAGATCCAAAAACTGCAACCGCCGCCCGCCTGACCGGCTGCAAGAATATTTCTCCTGCGCACCGAGAGGGGAACGAAATTGTTGCCGATGATTGGCATCTGCGCCTCAAGAACGAGGACGGGGAAGAATGGCCTTATATTGGCATTCGCGCTCATTGCTTTGAGCTTTGCACTCCAAATGCAGAAAACAGCTTTCCCTACGAAGTTGTGGAAAAGATTGAGGATACATTCTCCTTTATTTTCCGCATCCGTCGTCAGAATGATCCTGACGCAAAGACGCTGCGCTGGGAGGCAGATAAGGAAATCGGCCGCAATTTGCCTAACACCGGTTATGTGCGCGTCCCACAGGAAGAAATCCTGTTTCTTAAATAAGAATTAAGTGCCATCAAGCGTTGACTTGATGGCACTTAATTTGCAAAAAGATAAATGTGCATAGCTTGTGGAGAAAATCACAGAAAAAACAATCAACGCCTTCTTATCCGGATGAGAAGGCGTTGATTGTTTTTATCGAATTTGTCCGTTGCCGTGAATCACATACTTATATGTGCACAGTTCTTCCAGACCCATAGGCCCGCGCGCATGGAGTTTTTGCGTGGAGATGCCCATTTCGCATCCCAGGCCAAACTCTCCTCCGTCGGTAAAACGGGTGGAGGCATTGACATACACTGCAGCGGAATCCACCATTGTGACGAATTGCTCTGCAGCCGCAGAATCCTGCGTTAAAATCGCCTCACTGTGACCGGTGGAGTGAGCTGCAATATGCGTGCTGGCTTCCTCTACGCTGTCCACAATGCGAACAGCCAGAATGTAGTCCAAAAATTCGGTATCGAAATCCTGCGCCGTAGCCGGAACGCCCGGAATCAGCAGAGCGGAATCCTGATCCAGACGTAGCTCCACCGGAGTCTTTCCGGCGGCAATTCGTTCTGCCGTCAAGCGCTTCTGGAGCATAGGAAGAAACTTCGACGCAACCGACCGATGCACCAGGCATACCTCTTCCGCATTGCAGACAGACGGACGGCTGGCCTTTGCATTTTCAATAATATTGACGGCCATATCCAGATCGGCCGAAGCATCTACGTAGACATGGCAAATCCCGGTACCTGTCTGAATGCAGGGAACCGTTGCGTTTTCTACGCAGGCTCGGATCAATCCGGCTCCGCCTCGAGGAATCAGCAGGTCAACATAGCCCACTGCCTCCATAAGTTCTGTTGCGCTCTTCCTTGTTGTGTCCTCCACCAGATTGACAAGTGTATCCGGCAGATTAACGGAGTGCAAGCCGGCTTTTAATGCAGTCACGATCGCCTGGGCGGAACGAAACGCTTCTTTTCCGCCGCGAAGAACGCAAACATTTCCGCTCTTCAATGCAAGGGCAGCGGCATCCGACGTGACGTTGGGCCGGCTTTCGTAAATAATGGCAATAACGCCCATAGGAACCGCCCGTTTTTCAATCACCAACCCGTTCGGACGTTCGACCCTGCGCAGTACCTTCCCTACCGGATCCGGCAGCTTTGCCACCTGACGAATCCCGTCGGCCATCGCAGAAATGCGGGATTTGTCTAATGCAAGCCGATCCAGCATCACCTCTGAAACCGTTCCTCTTGCCGCAGTAAGATCCTCCTGATTTGCGGCAAGAATCCTGTCGCTTTGCTCCAACAATGCATTCGCCATGGCAAGGAGCGCATCATTCTTCTGCTTTGTGGTCAAAAGTGACATTTGTCCGGTGGCGGACTTTGCCTGCTTCAGTAATTCCTGTGTTGTCATGCGTGTTTCCTCCCCACAAAACGAGTACCAACGGACTGACCCTCAACCAAATCGTACAACTTTTCCGGCGCGGCACCGTTCATCAGCACCATGGAAACGCCGCAATTTGTAGCAATTTCTGCTGCACGCAGCTTTGTAACCATACCGCCGGTTGCCAGTTCAGAACCTTTTTCGCCTGCCAACGCCCAAACCTCCGGCGTGATCTCCTCCACCAGAGGAACCAACTGGGCATTCGGATCGCTGTGGGGGTCCGCGGTGTAAAGTCCATCAATATCACTCAGAAGAACCAGCAAATCTGCCTGCACCCCTACAGCAACGATGGCCCCTAAGGTATCGTTATCGCCCACCGCAATTTCCTGGGTGGCAACTGTGTCGTTTTCATTGATAATCGGAAGCGCGCCCAACTCTAAAAGACGGTAGAGGGTATTTTCAAAATTGATGCGGCGGTCATCGTGCTCCAGATCATCGCCGGTGAGCAAAATCTGCGCAACCACATGATTGTACTCCGTAAACAGCTTGTCATAGGTATACATCAGCTCGCACTGACCGACTGCAGCGGCAGCCTGTTTGGTGGGAACGTCGCTGGGACGATGGGTAAGAGAGAGCTTCCCGACCCCCATACCAATTGCACCGGAGGACACAAGAATGATTTCGTGCCCCGCATTTTTCAGGTCACTGAGCACTTTGCAAAGGCGTTCCATCTGACGGATGTTCAGTCGTCCGGTAGAGTGAGCCAGGGTAGATGTGCCGACTTTGACTACAATTCGCATGCCTGCTGCCTCACTTTCCCAATGCCACGGTCTTTTCGTAGGCGGCGATCACAGCCTCCATTACTGCACTTCGAAATCCGTTTTTCTCCAGAGCGCGAACACCTTGAATGGTAGAACCGGCCGGAGAACAGACCGCATCCTTCAGTGCACCGGGATGGGCATTGCCTTCCAAAACCAGTTGGGCGGCACCTAACAATGTCTGCGCCGCATAACGCTGTGCCTTATCTCGAGGCAGTCCGCAGGCAACGGCACCATCTGCAAGTGCCTCAATGAAGGGATAGACGAAGGCAGGACCGCACCCGGACACCGCACTTCCGGCATCCATGAGGTGCTCCGGCAGTTCGTCGAATTGACCGGAGGATTTCATTACGGAAAAGAAGCACGCTTTTTCCTCCTCAGTCACTCCATCGGAGCAGGTGAGAATCATGCCTGCTCCGATGGAGGCCGGTGTGTTCGGCATAATCCGAAGGACAGGATAATCCGCTCCTACCATACGGCGGATAGCGGAGATTTTCAATCCGGCGGCCATAGTGACCAGAAGGAATCGATCTGTTCGTTTTGCCAGCACAGGGGCAATCTCCGACAGCAATTCCTCCATCATCTGGGGTTTCACCCCCAGAAAAATCAGATCACATGCTTCGGCCACAGTGCAATTATCCGCTGTCCCGCAACCCAATTCAGCCGCAAGAGCTGCCGCCTTGGAGGCCGTACGATTACTGAGCAGAATTTCTTTCGTCTGCTGCGAGGCGGCTCGCGCCAGAGCACCACCCATATTGCCACAGCCTAAAAAACCAATTTTTCGAAAATCCATAATGTGGTCCTCCCGCTTAAGCCAGCGCTTTAATTTGTTAAATCATAATCGTGCCACAAACATAAGTCAAGGAATCCGTTCTAGTTTTGTCACTCATCGTCGTGGCGAAAGCTGGCCTCCACGGCATTGACCTGCAGTTGATCATCTTCTGCCATTTGCCGCACCTGATTTTTCACCTTCCGAACCTGAAGAGAAAGTAAGATCACCGAGGCTAAATCCCACAAACCGCTGACGGTAAGCGAAGCGCCCAGGAAAATCATCAATGTTTCTGCTGCAGCAAAGGGGGACACAAACGCAATTATTCCGAAGATCACCATCAACATTGCGCCGATCAGCTCAATCCACCAACAGCGCACCAGCATGCGGTGCATTTCCAAGGCATATTGCAGTTTCATCACACCGGCAGCCAGCAGCACAATCGCAAGGGCAATCGTGAGGAAAGCGGCTAAAACATCCGGCCGCACCAAAAAGCAAATGCCAAAGCCCAACAAAACAGCCCCCTGCACCAGACCAAAGGAACCCAGCACAAGCTGCTCAATGCCATAGAAATAGGAAATCACGCGCACTGCGCCCCATATACTCAGAGCAACGCCGATACAGCGGCAGATAATGGCGGTGGATTGACCGGGGAAAATCATCATCAAAACGCCTAAGGCAATCAGGGCAAGATTGATCAGAACCAATTCGCGGCGGATAGACTGGACTTTTTCCGTCACCTTGTTTTCAACTTCTCTTTTTGTTTTCATTTTAAATCCACTCCTTTGTCCCTATCATACCATGCCAGAGGAAGCAATCAACAGCAATCCTGTAAATTTTTCATTACGATAGAATAATTGCCGATAGTATGAGAACGGACACGCATCGCACATCCACTCAAATTGCGACTGCACCTACGCAGTCCGGTTTGATTCCCGAACCACCGTTGCCGGTTATAATCCTGATTGTTATCTGGAGCAGTACCGAGCGGCAAACGGCGATCTGAATGCCATGCGGAGAGAACAATATGCGGACAACAGGAAGAAAATAACCGCGCAGGAAAGGGCTGCGTATAAAGCCAGACTTGAAGCAGGAAAAGAATCTGCTATAATAAAATTTGACAATGATCGGTACGTGATTGCCGAGCCTAAAATCTCGCAATTTTTGCTAAAACGAGTTGCAAAACATTCAAGTGAGTTTTTTGATGTCGGCTATTCCGAACAAGATGGTATTCGTTTAAATACGGACATCTATCAACAATTCGATGAATCGAAAAAAGGTTGATGTTCGGATAGACGATGATGGAACAGAACGATTTAGTATTTTTGTCCAACTTGGGATCACAGATAAAAAGACATTCCGCACGGTTTGGCAACATGATCCTGACAGTCCAAAACCGCGATTTATTACTGCACATAGAGAAGGTGAGCATAGTGAATTCTGTTTGACCACGTAAAAATCAAATCCACCGGCGCGACGGGAATTGTTGTCGATATTGTTAATAATCGCGTGACTGTGGAAGATGATAATGAGCGCAAATCAGGGAATCCCAACGGCTACCCAAGCTGTTGGCCGTTATATACATGCTCTATAGACGATGTAGAAATCATCAAATAAGAATTTTGTAATCTGATATGCAGAAAGCAGAGCCATTTGGTTCTGCTTTTTTCATATAAAAATACGTGACCGCAACGGTAAGAGCGGGGAAAGGACATACAATGGAAACTGTGAATCAGGAAAACACTGTTGAAACCACTCAGCAGGAAGAGCGTGCCTTCACTCAGGCGGAAATGAATGCGATCATTCATGAGCGTGTAGCGAGGGAGCGGGGCAAATACGCCGATTATGACGACATCAAAGCAAAAGCGGCTCAGTACGATAAAGCGCAGGAAGCAAGCAAAAGCGACCTCCAGAAAGCTGTGGAGCGAGCAAACGCTTTGCAGACACAGCTTGATGCGCTGACGAAGGCGAACGAGGTTGCCGGTATTCGTACTAAGGATATTCTGCACAGGCGGTATGTGCTACAGCAGGATTGCACAACCATTGCCGATTGGGTAGGCTATTCCGAGCGCACCATCAGGCAGAAGATTGACGATGCAATGCCGATTCTGGCAGAGCTGATTTAGCATTAAGGCGGTAGGCTTCGGCTTACCGCCTTTTTCTTTTGCCCTTTTCGGGAAAACTGTGGCAAAACGATGGCAAAGACATCAACTACATAGGACACCATAGGACAAAATCATGATTTCATGAAAAAATAAACATCCACACTTTGAGCTGATTGTTACCAAAAGTGCGGATGCCTATTATCAATACTGATGAGGAATAACGGTAATAACACATCCGAGAGCGGATGCTACCTTTACCAAAGTATCAAGTTGTGGGGTGGTCTTTTTGCTCTCCAGTCGAGCTATAACGGATTGTGTCAGACTGGTTGCCTGAGCAAGTTCTTTTTGCGTCATGCCTTTGATATGTCTTTGCTCGATGAGCGTGTCAATAATGGCAGAACAGCTTTCAGACATTGATAACACCTCCAATGGGAACGCTGTCAATGTAGCAACTGTCTGGGCACAAATCAACCTTGTTGTTCCATACCTTATTGCTGTCAACATTGGGGTCAACGTCCCATGCTATGCAGTTGGTATCGTCCACATAGACACGGCAGAAGTTTTCTGGCTTGATAAACGGCTCAAATACTGTCCCTTTTTTGAGAAGAGGACGCATATCATAAATGCGTTTTTCGCCATTATCAAAACTGATTGTCAGAGTAAAATCTTTGTTTGGAACAACTCCCGTAATTCTCTTTTTCCCGCTTGCGAAGTATTCTGCCATCTTTTGGTCGAAGCCTTTAGAAAGATAATATTCTATTGTATTTGCCATATTCTCACCTCCGAGATGAGCCGCTTATTTCAGCGGCTCAATCGCAAATAACTCTTGCTGTGCTCTTGCCAGTTCCCAGTTTTCTCGTAACTCCTCTTGATGAAAAGCCGCCCAACCTAAAAGCATTTTTAGTTGTTTTGATGGCATTTCACCTTCAATGACTTCTAGTTCTTCAATTGATACGATAGTTTCAGAACCTGCATAGAATGCGTGAAAATGCGGTGGCATATGGTCTCTCCAGTAGATACAAACTTTGATACCACGGAACATTGAAATCGTCGGCATTTGCTCATTCCTCCTTGTTGTATATAATATAGCATATTCGCTATATTACGTCAATGGCAAGTATGCTATATTATTAAAATGAAAACACGGAGCAATCGAACGAACATCCCCTCTGATTACACAGCTTGATAATTTACTGCAAGAAGTGGATAATGATGAAGCCGAAGACGTAGGGAAATACAGAACCGTTAGCATATGAAAAGTATGGTCAATTATGGACAAGCTGACAGACTTATTGAAGGTTGATAAAACCTCGATATAATGCGCAAAATTGATGCTATTTTGAATGATGTTGCACTCCTGTTACTAACAAAAATGTGCTGATGCACAAAAGAAGAAAACCTGAAACCATTGCAATAACAGGTTTTCTTTAATTTTTACTCGTACCTTCTGATTGCATTTCTTTCTTTTACGAGTAAAATGGGCAGTCCGTAAAGGACTGCCCATTTTGATGGAAGTTGTTGTGTGAGAATCAGAACTCACCCTTGCCGATGTACTGATCCACGTTGTCAGCAGTGATATAGGTCAGCGCGGTGTAGTGATAATACTCGGTGGAACCGGTGGAGAAGTATTCGTTCATGGCCACGCAGGTCTCAGCAGCGATATCATCTGCGCGGTTCATAACGGTCAGCTCCAGCTTGCCGTCCTTAACTGCCTGAATGGCGTCGTTCTGACCGGTGAAGGAATAGACCTTGATCTTATCGGTCATATTGGCTTCCTTGATCGCATCTACAGCGCCCATGGTCAGGTCGTCGTCATAGCCCATAACGATGTTGATCTTGTCGCCGTCCGCCTGAATGTGCTGCTCCATAAAGGACTTTGCGTCCGTACGGCTGGAGAATGCATAGTCAGGCTCATACAGGTTATAGTTGGAAGCGGTAGCCATCTGCTTGCTGAAGCCGGCTTCACGCAGCTGGTAGTCCATCAGGAAAGGAACGCCGGAAATCTGAACCACATTCAGTTCATCGGTAGTGCCATTGTCTTCAATGACCTTCTTTGCAATGTCCACAAAGGCCTGCTCCTGATCCGGACCGATGCAGGCGGTAGCATACTCACGACCGGCTTCTGCCACGTCAAGGCCGCACAGGAACAGAGGAATACCGGCTTCCTTGCACTCCTTGGCAATGTCCACCATGCCAGTGGGGTCGCCGCCGAAAACAGCCAGGGCATCAACACCGGCGTCGATCATCTGACGGCAATCGGTAATAACATCGTCTGCAACTGTGTTTGCATCCAATGTCTTGACCGTAGCGCCGGCTTCCTTTGCCATCCGCTCGAACTCGGTGCCAACACGACCGCCCCAGGGAGCAGTGGAGGTAATGGTGACATAGCCCAATGTCTTGCCGGACAGGTCAACGCCGCTCACATCAACGTTGCAGCCATCCTGTGCACCGGTAGCCGCGGATGCACCGCTCTGGCCGCCGGCAGCGGAAGAGGAGGCGTCCGCAGAAGATTTGGTGGAGGTATCCGTACCGCCGCCGGACGCAGCGCCGCCATTGCCGGAGGAGCCGCAGGAAACCAGGGCGAGGGACATGACCAATGCGAGAACGAGAGCCATGATCTTGCTAAGCTTTTTCATTTTGTTTTCCTTCCTTTCATTATGTGCCTTTTTATGATATCCGCAGTCTGCGGAGCATCATTACAACGGGGAAAGATTATTCCACTTCTTTGTTGCTGGTAAAGCGGTCGATGATCAAAACGGCAATCAACAGAGCGCCGGTGATCATGTTGACCCAGGCCTGAGGCAGGAACAGAGCGGTCATCATCTGAGAGATTACCCGCATAATCAGAACACCCAGCAGAACGTGGATCGCAGTGCCCTTGCCGCCGGACATTTTAATACCGCCGATGACGCAGCAGCTGATGGTCAGTGTTGCAAGGCTGTTGCCCTGGGTATAAATTGCATAACCTGCGCTGGATACCATAATGAATCCGCATACGGCTGACAGAAGGCCGCACAGAACGTAGGTGATCCAGACGGTTTTTTGAACGCTGATGCCTGCATAAGCGGCAGCTTCGGCGTTGTCGCCGACGATGTAGAGGTTGTTGCCAAACTTTGTTTTGCGCATCCAGAAGAACACAAGGGCAACAATCAGAACAAAGACAATCACTGCAGGACTGAACCACTTTTGACCAAGGAGTTTTGTTCCGGCAATGGTCTTTACGATGTCAGCATCTGCCGGTGCAAAGGATTTCTGGGCGAAGTAGAATACAATGCCCTGATATGCGTAGTTGGATGCAATGGTTGCAATCAGCGAGGAAACGCCGATCTTTGCCACGAAGAATCCGTTAATGATTCCGGTAATAATGCCGGTGATCAGGCAGCCGACAATGGAAATCACGAGGGAGAGCACGGAATTTCCGGTGGCGTTATACACTGCGTTAAAGCAGATCACCGAGGTTACACCCGCCAGACCTGCCTGGAAACCTGCCGACAGATCGATGTTGCCGGTGATCATTACCAGTGCCAGTCCCAGACAAACAGGGCCATACATGGCGGTATATTTGATTACATTGTAGAAACCGGATCCGTATCCATCCACGGCAATGAACGCCGCAAACAACATGATCACCAGAATAAGAACGGAGTTATTGTCCTTAAACAGACGGATCATACGGCTCTTCTGTTCCGCCTTGGCGGTCATTACTTTTTCTTCCACAGTTTGACCCCCTTCCCTCTCAGGACATCCAACGACAGGGCGAACAGCATGATCGCACCCATGACGACCCACTGGAGATACTGAGACATATGCAGGCTGGTGAATCCAGCAGACAGAACGCCATAGAACAGCACGCCGATAATCGTGCCCCAGACAGAACCCTTACCGCCTTGTACCGCGCAGCCACCCAACACAACGCAGAGGATAATCTGCATTTCTGCACCGGAAGCGGACTGCGGGTTGGAGCTGAGGGAGTTTGCCATCGTTACGACGGCAGCCAAACCAACGCATAGGCCGGTGATGACATAGGCGATGGTGATGTTGCGCTTGTGGCGAATACCGGAGAAGCGGGCGGCAATGGGATTTGCCCCGATAGCATAGATCTGCTGACCGTAAACTGTACGGCTCAGAATCAAACCGAGAATTACAGCCACTGCCACAAACCAGATGATCAAAATGCTGATCGGGCCAACCGAAGCCTTGCCCAGTGCGCGGAAAGCGGGAGAGCAATTGTCCGGAATGACCAGAACGGTACCGGCAGAAACCAGAATTGCCAAGGCACTGTAAATGGAGCTGGTACCCAACGTGGTAATAAAACTGTTCAGCTTTACATAACTGACCAGAACACCATTCGCCAGACCGCACAGCGCGCCGACGCCTAACGTAACAAGCACGGTTAAAGCCGCATTGTTCGTTTTCATCATGATGGAGGCCGCCACGCAGCAGGTAAAGGTAAGCATGTTGCCGACGGAAAGGTCAATGTTTCCGGTCAACATGACCAATGTTAAGCCAAAGGCGATGATTCCGGTATAAACCATCTGGCGGAAGATCATCATTAAGTTGCTGGGTGTAATGAAAATCAATCCTCCGCCCCCGCCGTTGGTTGCCTGCAGGATAATCTCAAAGATAACCAGTGCTGCGAGCATCGCCAAAAAGACGGAGCTGCCGTTCAGAGCCTGAAATTTCGACCAGTAGTAGGAGAAGCCACCTTTCTTGGCGGCGGTTTTCTTCTCACTCATTTTCTTCCGCCTCCTTCTTTGCCTCGAGTTCCTCGTGGAAGTCCGCATGGAAGTTTCCACCCAAGGCACAGGCAAGCACCTGTTCACGGGTCAGTTCCGGAGTAATGTCCAGTTGAGCGGTCTTTTTGCCTTCAAAGATGGTAACAATACTGTCGCATACGCCCATAACTTCTTCGATTTCGGAGGAGACAACAATGATGGCCATACCCTGTTTTGCCAGATCGGACAGCAGGCCGTAGATTTCAGACTTAGAACCAACGTCAATGCCGCGGGTCGGTTCGTCCACGATGAGAACCTTGGGATTCATCATCAGCCACTTGGCTACAACCACTTTCTGCTGGTTGCCGCCGGACAGGTTGCCTACCAGCTGATTGACCGAAGGAGCCTTAATGGAGATGGATTTCATATACTGATCTGCCGCTTTGCGCTGAGCACCACGATTGATAACGCCCAAGCGAGCCAGATGCGGCAATCGAACCAGCGTCATATTCAGCAGAATGGACAGTCGGAGTGCAAGCCCCTCTTTCTTTCGATCCTCCGTGCAGAAACCAATGCCGCCTTCGATGGCTGCGGAAGGACTTCCGCCCCTCAGCTTTTTCCCATCCAGAATGACCTCGCCGGAATCATACTTATCCACGCCGAACACTGCGCGCATGATTTCGCTCCGGCCGGCACCGACCAGACCGAAGAAACCGACAACCTCGCCCTTGCGGACGGTGAAAGAGATATCCTCGAATACGCCCTTTCGGGTCAGGTTCTTTACCTCCAGCATAGGAGTCGTAATCTCCGCTGTTTCCTTCAAATACAGGTTTTCCAGCGGACGGCCAATCATATTGGCAATCAGCTCATCCTGCGTAAAGTCATCTTTGTTTTTGCTGACGATATTTTTGCCGTCGCGGATGACTGTAATGCGGTCGGAAAGGAACATAACCTCGTCTAGCTTATGGCTGATGTAGATGATGGCAATGTTTCGATCCACCAGCTTGCGAATCACATTGAACAGGGTCTCGGTTTCCTGCTCCGACAGCGAGGAAGTGGGTTCGTCCATGATGATCAGACGAGCATTACGGGTCAGCGCGCGGCCGATTTCAATCATCTGCTGCTGACCTACGGACAAATCACCCGCAATCGTCTTTGGCGAAATGTGCATGTCCAGTTCATTGAGGATCTCCTCCGTCTTTGCATACAGAGTTTTGTGATCCACCAGTTTCCCCTTCATTGGCAAGTTGCCGATGAACAGATTCTGTGCCACATCCAGCTGCGGCGCAATGGACAGTTCCTGATAGACGCAGGACACGCCGGCCGCAATACCTTCCGTGGTGGAGCTGAAGTTGACTGATTTTCCGTCGATCAGGTAGTCACCGCCGTCACGGGCATGAACACCGGTCATAACTTTAATCAGTGTGGATTTGCCTGCACCGTTTTCGCCGCACAGGGAATGAACTTCGCCCTCTCGGATATCGAAAGAGACGCCATCCAGCGCCCGTACGCCGGGGAACAGCTTGACAATTTCTTTGAGCTCGATGAATGTATCGCCTTTACTCAAGCTCAAGCACCCCCTATCTTTCACATAAATCCCTTACTCTTTCTCAAACTTTTTGTTTGATTAGCCATATTATATGCGTTAAAAAACAAAAAAGCAAGCATTTTATACATTCATAGTGCGAAATATAGTCAAAAAATTGTGTAAAATGCTGCTTTACAATTTTGATATGATAACTTTAAAACAGAAAAAACGGATTATTTTGCAAAAACACGACCATACATAAAACAAAACAGGCAACAAAAGAGGCCTTTTTTAGTTAATATAGCTATTTTTATAGATGCTAAGAATATGTCAATTTGGTCATATTGCTATTGCTGAGCGCATATTATAACAGCTCTGCACCGCAAACTTATTCGTCTGCGGCGCAGAGCCGGTTCAGTTTTCAGAAAACGCCCAAAGATTTTTGATTTGCGTGCGCAGTGTATCAAATGCCCATCGTTGTTGGCTGCGTTGGTAGCTGTTTGGATCATAAACTGTAAAATTACCATCTGAATATGCGGTAATTACGATGAAGTGTCCCGCATCGGTAAAATCCCCGGGGCCGACGGAGGCAATGATCGGCCGACCGGAGGAGACTGCAGAAATCATCTCCCTTTCTGAAAGTGGGAGTTCCTCTGCCAGAAGGCCATAGTGCTGGCACCCTTCGCTCATCAGCGCCCAGGTTGTGCCTGTCCCGCTGCTGTAATAGCCCTCTTTTTCTGCATAGGCAGCTATTGCGGCCGGCGTTGCATTCCCATTTCCGGTCAGACCGGCAACCACCATGGAAAGGCAGGTTGGACCGCAGCCGGTGTATCCAATCAGACCGGTACCGTAAGTGCAATAGCCCCAGCGGCTGTCCCACTGCAGCAGTAACGGAACCCCGTCGGAAAGCTCTTCCGCATTCAGTGAAGCAGAAGAGGAAGAAACCGCAGAAGGATATTGGTAAACGAAGTCGATAGTCTCTTCGTTCTTCTGCACCAGTTCCTGCAGAATCTGCGGATAAAGATCGCTGCGACTGAGAATATACTCCAGCTTCTGGTCATCCGTTAATTCCTGCACTCCAGTTTCCACTGCCGCATCACTTCCGTTCTGCGGCAAAGGCTCTGAAACAGAGGACGCGGTTGTTTCGGGCGCAGGGTGCAGAACATGATAAATTCCCCGGCACAACGCAAAAATCAGTGCAAATAACAAAATCAAAACAGCCAGGAAAGTCAGGTCTTCGCGCATACGCTGACGGGCAAAGGAATCGCAGCGATTGTGACCGGCAGGCGCCTTCGGCTGGGGGGAAGCAACGCCTTCATAGTGATACCGTGCCATAGGACAATGTCTCCATTCATCTTGGGATTTGTCCTGATTTTAGCAAGTGCTTGTATCACAAATGAGGTCGACTTGTGTCTGAGTTGTTATTTTCAGGCGGAGAGCTCCGCCTGAATTTGATAGACAACGCTGCCGATGTTCTGATCGGATGAACTGCGTTCCATCTGCTCTATTTGAATGGACACATCCAGACGAAACACCTGATCTGCACTCAGAGCGGAAAACTGTTTTGCGCTGGTATTGCTCTCATATTTACTGCTGTCTTCTGTTTCATTGTCGGTAGAAGCGGTCGAGGAGACTTCCGTGAATTGAATCCCCAGCTGACTTCGATAGGCCGACAGCAGGCAGGACCAGAGAAGTTCCGGCGAGGGTTTCGAAGGATCATCATAGGAAGAGAGAGTCAAATTCATATAAACCGGCGCTCCGGTGGAGCAATCCAACAGTAATTCCGATCCTCCCAGTGTTGGGTTGATGCCGCTGTAGTCGATGGCATTGATCATTAGAATGTCGGCTTGGGATGTATTCTGGCTGGATATGGGCACAACATTGGTGTATCCCAACATCTCCAGACCAGTAATCCAACAGGACTCATCATTAAGTGCTTCATTCCAATCTTGCAGAAAACTATCAAAGCGGGAGAGCGCGTCAGAACCGTCGAGATTGGTTTCATCCTCTTCACCATCACCATTGTCCACACTGGCCATCTCCCCATTCGGTGCAACGGTCCATTCCTGTCCGCTCATCGCGCTCTTATACCGGATGGTGTTCCGCAGCGATTGTTTCATGGACTCGTATTGATCGCCATAGGGATGAATGTCGGAAACAGAGATCTGTGAAGTAGTCCGGAAATATTTTGCGGAACGGCGTTGGAGCAGCCAATTGGGCAGAGCAGAGCCAAGCACTAACAGAGCTGCAGCCAAAACAACAGTTATCAAAACAGAAAGTCCCCGTGCGGCAGAGTGCATATTCGGCTCATGCCGCAATGGAACCGATGATTGTTCTCGTTTCCCCATGGAATCACTCTCCTTCTGGTTCCGTTTCCGGACAAAGCGCCAGCGTCAGTTCAACGGATGTTCCTTGCCCTTCCGCACTGATATAGTTCAGCGATGTGCCGTGAATCGCAGCAATTTTAGCTCCCAACGCAAGACCGAGCCCTGCGCCGTGCTCCTTGCGGGAACGGGACTTATCCACCATGTAGAAGGCCTCTGTAATGCGCTGCAGCTGATCTGCCGGAATTCCTCGCCCGTTGTCCGTTACCGCAATGTGGTAATAATTTTGCTCGATCCATCCCTCTAGTTTCACCCGGTTTCCGCCGGATTTCAGCGCATTGTCCAACAAATTCAGCAGCAGTGTTTTAAACAGATCATATTCGATGCGGGCATAACCGGATGCGCAATGAAACTCCAGTTTTACGCCTCGCTTGACCGCAGAAGGATAGATGCTTTCCTTTACGTCTTGAAATAATTCCTTCAGTTCCATCTCTTCCAGAAGAAAATCCTGCCGGTTCAAGGTGATCAGTTCCAGTAATTTAAAGGAGAGCGCTTCCAAGCGCATGCCCTCATTTACAATGTAACCTGCAGCTTCGTGCACCTGCGTGGGGGTCAGTGATCTCTGGTACAGGGTGTCGGCATAGCCGATAATGCTGGTCATCGGGGTTTTCAGTTCATGGGCAAAATTTGCTACGAAATCCTCGCGTTGCTGTACAGCCAATTCAAGTGCCTCGATCTTGCTTTCGATGGTATCTGCCATCTGGTTATAGGTGCGGGTCAGATCGCCGATTTCATCTCGTGAATGCGTGCACAGTCGCTTTGCGTAATCGCCTTCTGCAAAGGCACGGCTGGCATCGTCCAATCGTTTGATTGGGCGCGTCAATAGGAAGGAAAACAGCAGCATAAGCAGAGAGGAAATCAAAGCAGTCAAAAGGAATACAATCTGGCAGCGATGCTGCAAGTTTTCCGCCTCGAAAAAAACGCCTGTGATGTCCTGCTGTGTGATCAATTCCAACCCAAAACCGTTCTGCGTGAAGCTGCTGCTCATAAGCAGAAGACGTGCCGCACCGTCAGAAGTCGAAGTCTCTTGAATCTTATAGGAAATGCTTCCCTCCGAGGAATCCATCTCCGTCAAAACGGTTTCTGCCAGCGAAGAATCCATATTGGCATACAATGCATCCCCATTTGCTGACTTCAAATACAAACTGACGCCCATAGCTTCTGCCGTCTGTCCCGCCAGAGTAGACAGCGTGCCGTTATCAACCGTTTCGCTTTGGTCCGCTGTGATTATGGCGGACTGCAATGAATATTTTACTAATTGATGCTGCTGCAATCCATTTTCCACCTGATGTTCTACTGCATTGTCCAAGCTGGAGGACACGGTATAGTATTCCGTTACAGACAGCGCCACGGTGAGCACCAGGGCAGTGCAAAGAAACAATTTTGAGAAGAATTTCATAGCCGTCCGCTTTCTTCTCGCGGTGCACACAGCCGATATCCGATGCGAAACACGGTTTGAATGGTATCGTTCCAATCCAGTTTTTTACGCAGGCGCTGAATATGGGAGTCCAGCGTTCTGGTCTCTCCCATATATTCTTCATCCCAAACCGTTTCATAAAGATAGCACCGGGTCAGAGCGACGTTGCGATGCTGCATCAGCGTTGCAAGCAGATCAAATTCCTTTACCGTGAGTACAACCTCCTGCCCCGCTTTTTCCACCCGGCGCGCTTCCAAATCCACCGAAACATCTCCCATGCGCAGGGTCCGCTCCGCTCGACCGGTACGGCGCAGAACGGATTCCACCCGCGCCACCAGTTCGCCGACCTGAAACGGCTTGACAAGGTAGTCATCCGCGCCCATGCGCAGTCCTCGAATACGGTCCTGCACCTGTCCCATTGCAGAAATGATAATGACCGGCGTTCCAGTGGGGCGAATGTATTCCAAAAGGTCGTAGCCGCTGATTTCAGGCAGCATGAGATCCAGTAAAATCAGATCAAAATGGCCGCTGTCCATCAGGTCGGCACCGACCTTTCCGTCCATCGCGCAGGTGCAGGCATATCCCTCATTCTGAAGCGTTGAGCGAATGAGATTTGAAATGGAATGATCGTCTTCTACTATTAAAACCTGAAACATTGCCGCCACCCCTAACGTAATCCAATGAGATTTACATTTTCGTTTATTGTATCACAAAGTTGTGTCTGAGTTGTCAAATGTTTTACGGGTGAAAAGAAAAAGTGCCATCAAGCGCTGGCTTGACGGCACTCAGCGGTTTGAACCCCTCGACGCGCTCAAACTGCCCGATAAATTCAATTAAATCAATGCTGCGAAGGCATTAATTGCCGGTTCCAGAATCCGATCGTTGAATTCATACTCCGGCGTATGCAGTCCCGGCCAATTCTCCCCTGCACCAATACCGAAAAACACCCCCGGTTTCTCTTTCAGATACCAGCCGAAGTCCTCACTCCAACGCATTGGCTCCGGCAGTTCCTGCCGGCACAGTCCTGCTTTTGCCCAACGCTGCAGTGCATCGTCATGCAGCGCCGGGTCACTGACCGTGTCCGGAAAAGCATCGCGAGTTTCAAACCGCACCTGCATTCCTTCTTCCCCACACTCCTGCTCGAACCATTGCCGCAGTATGGTTTCAAATCGGTCTAACACGTCCAGATCCGTCGAGCGAAGGGTCAGGCACAGCCTGCCGGTTCCGGCCGATACCCCAAAATTTTCACTACCTACCTCCAATGCTACCACAGTGGACAACAGCAATCCGTCGAATTCCGGATTTCCTGCCTTCTCCTGCATCTTCGGTAATTCCAGTACCGCCCGACTGAACAGTCGCGCCGGGTTTTTCCCCTGTTCCGGATAGGCCGCGTGAGACTGCCTTCCGGTTACCTCAGCAATAAATCCACGGGAGGCACAGGCAAACGTTCCCTTTCGACTGAGGATTACTCCCTCCGGCCAGCCGGGCAGATTATGCAACCCATAGATCCGATCGATTTTGAAGCGCGGGAAGATCAAATCTCTCAGCGGTTTTGCGCCTTCGCCGGTTTCCTCGCTGTTCTGAAACAGCAGCAACACATTCTTCTCTGGCTTCCGTTCCTCGAGCCATAAGCCAAGACCTGCCAGAATTGCACTGTGACCATCATGTCCGCAGCCGTGGTATGGTCCGTCCTTCCCTGGAATCGCATCCACATCCCCGCGAAATGCAACTGTTTCCGCTCCCGGCTTTCCCTCGTAATACGCAACCATTCGGTTGCCTATGGAATATATGCGCAGTGTGGTATACTGCTGCAAAAATTGCTTCAGCTTTGCAATTGTGCCTTCTTCCGAACCGGATAATTCGGGGCAGTTATGCAAGTCTTTTCGCAGTGCTTGAATCCGTTCGATCTCCATCATGGCATTTGCCTTTCTTTCCGCTGTGTGCGGCATGATACTTATGATTGTATCATGTTATCCGGCAAATGGCAAAATCCATCAATCGCCCCAAACCTCTTCGGCAATTTCCTTGACCAATGCCAGCTTATCCCACTGCTGCTGTTCCGTCAGCTTATTGCCGATTTCGCAGGAGGCAAAGCCGCATTGGGGGCTCAGGCAAAGGCGGTCCAGAGGAACATACTTCGCTGCCTCATGAATGCGGGCAATGATATTTGCCTTCCGCTCCAGAATATGTGACTTGGTGGTAACCAGTCCGAGGACTACTTTCTTTCCTTCTGCAACCTTTGCAAGAGGTTCGAAGCCGCCGGAACGTGCATCATCAAACTCCAGATAGAAAGCATCGGCCTGTTCGTTGCCGAACACAAGCTCTGCGACCCGATCATAACCGCCGCTGCACGCCCAGGTGGAATGGAAATTTCCGCGGCAAATGTGCGTGGTAATCACCAGATCTTCCGGTTGGTTCTCAATTGCCAGGTTGTTTACACGTAAAAACAGTTTCTGCAGCCGTTCCAACTCTGCCTCATCTGCACCGAAAAAGAAACTGGCTCTCGGATCCACAAAGCATCCCCATGTGCAGTCATCCAACTGAACATTGCGGCAGCCTGCCTCATAGAGCTGTGCAATCACCTTGCGGTAACCGGCAGTCAGATCCGCAATCAATTCCTCTTCTTCCGGATAAATCTTTCTGGTGGACTCCAGATTGACCGGCATAATCAGCTGTTCCAGAAATTGTGCCGGAGCCGGGATGGTCTGGCGTGCCACCGTGTTTTCATCCTCCAGAGCCTTAACAAAGCGGAAGTGCTCTACAAACGGGTGCTCATCCACAGAAAGTTTTCCCGTCAGAAAGGTGTCGTCAATTAACGCTGCCTCGTCATGGAACGGAAGCCCGTTTTCCGTTTTTTTGTGTCCTACACCATGAAAACCCCACATAAAGTCCAGATGCCAGGTAGCACGGCGAAACTCGCCGTCGGTAATCACATGATACCCTGCCTTCTTCTGCTTTGCCACCAGGTCCAGAATCGCATTGTCCTCGACCTCTTTCAGTGCCTCGTAGCTCAGCTTACCGGCGGCATAATCGGCGCGCGCCTGCTTCAACTGTTCCGGGCGCAAAAAACTGCCGACAAAATCATAGTGAAATGGGGGAACGTACTTGCTCATAACTAATTTCTCCTTCGTTTTGTTGCATTGATTTGACGCTTGTAAGCATAGCACAGTCGACCATCCATTGGAAAATACAAATCCAATCCAATTTGTCATAGTTTTAAGCTATGGCAATTGAAGTTTCTTTTCTTATGGTCAAACATTTTTTATCATGGTATAATTGTCCTATAATCCGCAGGTTTATAGTGTTTATACATTTATATTTAAGGAGCGATCAGTAATGAATCCTAATTGGAATCTGGAAACAAAATGCATTCAGGCCGGTTATGAACCGGGCAACGGCGAACCACGTATGCTGCCGATTATCCAAAGCACCACCTTCAAATATGACACCTCCGCCCAGATGGGCGCCCTGTTTGACCTGGAAGAGAGCGGCTATTTCTATACCCGTCTCGCCAACCCCACCAGCGATGCTGTTGCCGCCAAGATTGCTGCACTGGAAGGTGGCACCGCCGCTATCCTGACCTCCTCCGGACAGGCCGCGAATTTCTTTGCCGCCTTTAACCTCTGCTCTGCCGGTGACCATATTGTCTCCTCCTCCACCGTATACGGCGGCACCTTTAATCTTTTTTCCGTAACGATGAAACGCATGGGCATTGACTGCACCTTTGTTGATCCGGACTGCTCTGACGAGGAATTAGAGGCCGCATTCCGCCCCAACACCAAGATGGTTTTTGGCGAAAGCATCGCCAATCCCGCTCTCATCGTGCTGGACATTGAGCGCTTTGCCAATGCCGCCCACGCACACGGTGTGCCGCTTGTCATTGACAACACCTTCCCCACCCCGGTCAACTGCCAGCCTTTTAAATGGGGTGCAGACATTGTCACCCACTCCACCACCAAATACATGGATGGTCACGATGCCGCTGTTGGCGGCGTTATCGTAGACAGCGGTAACTTTGACTGGATGGCTCATAAAGAGAAATTCCCCGGTCTCACCACTCCGGACGAGAGCTATCATGGCATCACCTATGCGGAAAAATTCGGTCAGGGCGGTGCTTTTATCACCAAATGCTGCGCCCAGCTGATGCGGGATCTCGGTTCCATCCCCGCCCCCATGAATGCCTACCTGCTGAATTTGGGACTGGAGTCCCTCCACGTTCGCATGCCCCGTCACTGTGAAAACGCACAAAAACTGGCAGAATTCCTCCAGAAGCACAAAAAAGTCTCCTGGGTGGAATACCCCGGTCTGCCCGGCAACCGTTATTATGAACGGGCGCAAAAATATATGCCCCACGGCACCTGCGGCGTAATTTCCTTTGGTGTCAAAGGCGGCCGTGCAGCCGCAGAAACCTTTATGGGCGGTCTGAAACTGGCAATGATCGCCACTCATGTGGCTGATGCGCACACCTGCGTACTGCATCCCGCCTCCTCTACCCATCGCCAGATGAACGATGAGGAACTGATCGCCGCAGGTGTGGCTCCGGATATGATCCGTTTCAGTGTCGGCATCGAAAACGGGGACGATATCATTGCTGATGTGGAGCAAGCGCTGAGCCTTATCTGATTGTCGTGCAATCTGCACATTTTTTATTCTTAGCACTTTTCTTTTCTGTGTGATTTGCTATAATATTCATGGTGAGTTTTATAGGAAATTTTTTATGAGGTGAAGCACTATGAATCAACAATTTCCCCATGTTCTTGCGCCCATTCGCGTAAATGGAACGCTTTTTAAAAACCGTATCATTGCCGCTCCCATCACCCCCCACTCTGCCAGCAACGGCGAGCTGTATCCCAATGAGGACGCGATGGAATACTTTGAAAGCCGTGCGAAAACCGGTGCAGCGGTTGTTTATTGCGGCGGAGCAAAAGCAGTGGATGTAATGGACGACGGAGAGCACTGTACCTGGGACACTGTTGCGTTTAATCACAAAAATCGGCTGTCACTGTTGGCTGCCCGCATCCATGCCCACGGTGCCAAAGCCGGCATGGAGGTAATGGGGCTTCTGCCCACCACCTGGCGCCCCGGCCCCCCTCTGGGCTGCTCTGCCGGCAACCGCATGATGCAGTCTCCTCCCATCACTCAGGAAATTACAAAAGAAGAGATGGAGCAGTTTAAGCAGGCTACCGCCGAGATGTGCGGCAATTTGCTGGTGTGCGGCTTCGATGCCCTCCTGTTCCACTTTGGCCACTCCATTCCTGTGGCACAATTTCTCAGTCCATTGACCAACCGCCGCACGGATGAATACGGCGGCTGTACAGAGAATCGCTGTCGCTATCTGGTGGAGATTCTGGATGCCTGCCGCGCTGCTACCAAAGGCCGCATGACCTTTGAGGTGCGTATGTCCGCCAGTGAATTTATCGAGGGCGGCATCGATGTAGAGGAAGGCATCCGCATTGCCTCCATTCTGCAGGATCACTGTGATATCATTCAGGCCTCCTGTGGCATGGTCACCGAAAAATATATGACCTGGACTCATCCCTGTCAGCACATGGGGTATCATCCCAACCTCTGGCTGGCGGAGGCATTCAAGAAGTCCGGCAAAATCACCAAGCCGGTCACCGCCGTCGGCGGTCTGGAAAGCCTGCAGGCCGCAGAGGAAGCCATTGCAGACGGAAAATGCGATTTCTACGCGGTATGTCGCCAGTTGATTGCCGATCCGGAAACCATCCACAAGGCAATTTCCGGTCACAGCGATGATGTGGTTCCCTGTATTAAGTGCATGCGCTGCCATGACTCCGACTGCTATGAACACCTGTTCCGCTGTGCAGTCAATCCGCTGATCGGTTATGAAACCTGTGCAGACCAGATGTTCCCCGCCGTTCCGGCTGCCAGTAAACGGGTTGCTGTCATTGGCGGCGGCCCCGCCGGCATGAAGGCTGCTATCACGGCTTGTGATCGCGGACATACCGTCACGCTGTTTGAAAAGGAAGGTCATCTGGGAGGTGCACTGGATTTTGCCAAGCACGTTGCATTTAAATATGCATTGAATAATTACAAGGATTACTTAATCCATCAGGTAGGCAAGCGTGATATCCAGGTTCGTCTGAACACAGAAGCCAATCCATCCATGCTCAACGGTCAATTTGATGCTGTCATTATCGCCGTCGGCGCAGAACCGCTGATGCTCCCTCTGCCCGGTTTCAACACCGACAACGGTATTGTTGCCACTGACACCTACGGCCACGAAGATGAACTTGGCGAAAACCTTGTTGTTATCGGCGGCGGTCAGGTGGGCTGCGAAACCGCCCTGCATCTGGCTGATCGGGGACACAAGGTCACCATCATAGAAATGCAGGATACGCTTTGTCCCGACGCCTCTAAAACCTGCGCAGATGAGATTCGCATCCTGCTGGATGAAAACGAAAACTTCACTGCCGTTACAGGTGCAAAGTGCAAGAGCGTCGAAAAGCACGCCGTTACCTACACGGATGCCGCCGGCGATGCACACACCCTTGCCTGCGATGCGGTCATTCTTGCCGCCGGCATGAAGGCACGCACTGGTCTGGCCGACCGTTTTGTTACCGACTGCGATGTTCCCGAGTGGGCACAGGTAGGCGACTGCGTCCGCGCCCGTACTGTAGAACAGGCTACTGCCGAAGCATACAATGCCGCTATGGCTCTTTAATTTCCAATCTAAACCACTATCTGTGCCGTCTCATTTTCTTGAGACGGCACTTTTTTACTGCTTTTTTAATATATATCCGCTTTCATTAACAAAAAATTAACTTTTACATCGTTTTAGGTTGATTGACATAATTCCTTTTGTTTGATATAATTTATCTCACAATGTGAGATGATTGACGAGGTGAACAAGGCATGAAATCTCAAACAAGCGCAGAGGAATTGATTGATCTTTTAATTCAGCTGACGCATATTCCAGCCCATGACAACGCCGAACAGGTTGCCCGTGGCGAAGGTGCTCTTCTGGCTCATCTGGCGCTCCGTCACAACGGCGCCAGTGCCGGCGAACTCCGCACCGCACTGGATGTTGGCAGCAGCCGTGTGGCAAATGCGTTAAAAAGTCTGGAATCCAAAGGGCTAGTGACCCGTTCCAATTCCGAAACCGACGGACGAGTTGTCCAGGTGTTTCTCACCCCCCTTGGCCGCAAATATATCCTCAATCGCTATCAGCTGCTGTGCCAACAGGCCAACCGTCTGGTAGAGGCCATGGGTGAAACCGACACGGCGGAGTTTCTGCGCCTGAGCCGCAAACTGGTGAACACAATACACGAGCTGCACCAGCAGCAATGATGCCCTCGGGCAAGCTGACAAAGGAGGTTATTTTGATGACAGAAAAACGTGATTACTCCGAGATTACGCCGGAAATTCAAGCGCTTGCAGCCCATTGCTCCGAAGATTGCATTATCGACAAACAGCTTTATTCCAAGTACAAAGTCAATCGCGGTCTCCGGGATGAAAACGGAAACGGCGTATTGACCGGACTGACCGAAATTTCTGAAATTCAGGCGAAAACGGAAGACGGGCAAAGCTGCGACGGTTCTCTGTTTTATCGCGGCTATAACATCCATGACCTGGTAAAAGGATTTCTGAAGGATGGTCGCTTTGGTTTTGAGGAAATCACCTATCTGCTCCTGTTCGGCAATCTTCCAACTGCAGAAGAAATGGCAGATTTCAGTTCCGTGCTCGGCAGCTATCGCTCCCTGCCAAACTCCTTTGTGCGGGACGTGATCATGAAAGCTCCCAGCACAGATATTATGAACTCCATGGCGCGAAGCGTCCTGACGCTGTACTCCTATGACAACAACCCGAACGACACCTCCATTCCAAATGTCCTGCGTCAATGCCTGCAACTGATTGCCACCTTCCCCCAAATGGCATTGTACGGCTATCAGGCCTATGATTACTATCGCAAAAACAACAACCGTTTCTTCATTCACGATCCGGTTCCGGAGCTCTCCACTGCAGAAAACATCCTTCATATGCTTCGCCCGGACATGAGTTACACGCCTGTAGAAGCACGCGTTCTGGATATGGCACTGGTAATCCACGCAGAGCACGGCGGCGGCAATAACTCCTCTTTTACCACCCACGTGGTCACCTCCTCCGGCACAGACACCTACTCTGCCATCGCCGCTGCTCTCGGTTCCCTGAAGGGGCCGAAACACGGCGGCGCAAACATCAAGGTCTGCCATATGTTTGAAGAGATGAAATCGCAAATCGGCGACTGGCACGATGATGAGGAGGTCGGGGCTTATCTGAAGCGCATTCTCCATGGGGAAGCCTTTGACCACGCCGGTCTGATTTACGGCGTAGGGCATGCCATCTACTCCAAATCCGATCCCCGTGCAGAAATCTTCAAGTCCTTTGTGCATCAGCTTGCCGCGGAAAAGGGTCGGGAGGAAGAATATCAGCTGTATACTGCTGTCGAGCGTCTCGCCCCCCAAATCATCAGCAGTGAGCGAAAAATGTATAAGGGCGTCAGCGTCAACGTGGACTTCTACAGCGGTTTTGTTTATCAAATGCTGGGCATTCCGGAAGAATTGTTCACTCCATTGTTTGCCATTGCACGCATTTCCGGTTGGAGCGCCCATCGATTGGAAGAACTGGTAAACGGAAATCGCATTATCCGCCCCGCATACAAGGCAATTCAGCCGCGGCGGGATTATATTTCCATGAATCATCGTTGAATTGTGCCTTGACTGCCCGATTACGTCTCTTGTTTTGAATTACGACAGAAATTCGCGTCCCCCCTTGTCAAATCGAAGAAACTGGTATAAAATAATAGAAAATATGGGGTGGTGTAGTCTGCCCTTTTTTGCCGGTACACGCCGGTAAACGATCTAATTCTAATTCATGGAGGAATTTCATTATGATTACTGCCAGCGATTTTCGTAACGGCAAGACCTTTGAGTATGAAGGCAAGCTGATGATGGTCGTCGAGTTCCAGCACGTTAAGCCCGGTAAAGGCGCCGCCTTTGTCCGCACCAAGATGAAAAATATCGTAACCGGCGCTGTGACAGAGACTTCCTTCAACCCCACCGCAAAGTTTGAAGAGGCTTTCATCGACCGCATCGAGACCTGCTACAGCTACAACGACGGCGATCTGTACTACTTCATGGACAACGAGACCTTTGAAATGACCCCCATTGCGAAGGCTGACCTGCCCGACAACTTCAAGTTTGTCAAGGAAAACGATCCCTGCAAGCTGCTGAGCTACAAGGGCAAGGTGTTCTCCGTTGAAATCCCCAACTTTGTCGAACTGGAAGTCACCGAGACCGAGCCCGGCGTCCGCGGCGATACAGCTACGAACGTCACCAAGCCTGCTACTCTGGAAACCGGTGCAGAGGTGAAGGTGCCGATCTTTATCAACGAGGGTGAGCGCATCCAGATCGATACCCGTACCGGCGAATACATGGGCCGCGTAAAGTAAGCTCTTTTGATTTTCTTTGTTTCCTTGAAAGGAGGACAAGATCATGACATTATCCGAAAAAGTTGCCTATCTGAAAGGTGTTGCTGAAGGACTGCATTTTGATCCCGATGCATCCAGCGAGGGTAAGCTTATCTCCATTATTATGGATATTCTGGATCACATTGCCCTGAACAGCGAGGAGAATGACGACTCCATCCAGGCACTGGCCGATCAACTGGACGAAGTATCCGACAACCTGTCCATGCTGGAGGACTACGTCTACGGCGAAGATGAAAATTTTGATCTCCCTGATTATGACGAGGAAGATGAAGACGACGCAGAAGAAGCACTGGCTGCCCTAGAAGAAGACGGATTCTTCGAACTGGAGTGTCCCAACTGCGACGACACTCTTGTTGTGGACAAGAGCGTACTGGATTCCGGAAAGGTCACTTGCCCCGGCTGCGGTCAGGCCTTTGAAATCGAATTGGGCTACGAGGATGTAGACGCGGAGAACGACTCTGACGAGGAGTAACGTTCTGTCCGGAACAGAAAAACAACTCCCGGGTTACTGCAACCCGGGAGTTTTGTTTCCCGAAAACGGAGGATAGATCATGACACAAGATAAAGTTGAAACCAAGCGGGAGCGGGAGAAACACACCGTAGCGCTGATGATCCGCACTTATTGCAGGCACAAACACGGCACTAAGAACGGACTTTGCCCCGAATGCCAGTCCTTGCACGATTATGCGATGCTCCGCTCGGATAAATGCCCGTTCATGGAAACAAAAACCTTCTGTTCCAATTGCGAAGTACACTGCTACAAACCGGACATGCGCGAAAAAATCCGCAGCGTCATGCGCTTCTCCGGTCCAAGAATGATTTTTTCACACCCTACTATGGCTCTGCGTCATGTAATCGAAAGCAAACGCGAAAAGAAACGCCTGGAAAAAGAGGCAGATCGTACATAACCCCTTCTATTCTTCTCCGGCACTTCAATTCTCTCGATATACGGTCATATGCGTGGTTTTGCTTTCTTTTCGGCCTTGCATACAGTATAATGTCATCCGTTACAAACTAAGAAGGGAGCACAACTTCTCATGATCGATCAATTTTCCCGTCTCCGCCTGCAGTTCGGATCTGATGCCGTAGAGCGGCTGCACCATTCCCGCGTTGCTGTGTTCGGCATCGGCGGTGTGGGTGGGCATTGCGTGGAGGCACTGGCTCGCAGCGGAGTTGGCGCACTGGACTTAATTGACAATGATAAAATTAGTCTCACCAATCTGAACCGGCAGATCATTGCCCTGCACAGCACCATCGGACATTATAAAACCGATGTAATGAAGGATCGAATTCTGGATATCAATCCTGACTGCCAAGTCACTACTTACAAAATGTTTTACCTTCCGGAAACTGCGGACAATTTTGATCTTACGAAATACGATTATGTCGTTGACTGCATCGACACAGTTGCCGCCAAACTGGAACTGGCTCAGCGTTGCTATGCCTTGAATATCCCTCTCATCAGTTCCATGGGAACAGGGAACAAATTAGATCCCACCCGTTTTCAGGTCACCGACATCAGCAAAACCAGCATGTGCCCGCTGGCAAGAGTGCTGCGTAAAGAGCTGCGCAATCGCGGCATTCATCATCTGAGAGTAGTCCATTCCCCCGAGCCGGCTTTAACCCCCTTTACTGACCTGCCGGATGCCAACGAAGCCACCAGCAAACGCCAGGTTCCATCCAGCAACGCTTTTGTTCCCGGCGCTGCCGGTCTCACTCTGGCCGGAGCAGTTCTTCGGTCTCTTGCGGGAATTGAAGAATAAAATTTAATTTCCATCTCTTTTCCCTCTATTTCCCATTGTCAAAATTCACTTAACTCACAGCGCATTCGCTAATCTTCTTTTAATTCTTTTTATTTTTTATCCGATAGGAATTGACAAGAGTATACAATTTGTTATAATGACACTTAGATTTATCGTGCACTGTTGCGAATTTTTTGACCTATAGGAGGTAATTTTGATGAGAGTAAAAGCTACCGGCATTGTCCGCAAAGTTGACGAACTCGGCCGCATTGTTCTGCCCATTGAGCTGCGCCGCACACTGGACATTGCAGAAAAAGATCCGCTGGAGATTTATGTGGAAGGTACTTCTATTGTTCTGAAAAAGTACCAGCCTTCCTGCATTTTCTGCGGTGAAGCCAAGAATGTTGTGGAATTTAAGGAAAAAAATATCTGCCCCAGATGCATGCGCGAGCTGCAGAACTCCAAAAATTCCTGAGACAATTGGTTTTCATTGTCCTTTCGAAGAGGCTAAAATAACAAACTGTTAAAAACAAGAAAGGCTGGAGTTTTCTATGACTCCAGTCTTTCCCTTTTTTATTTTATTAGGAATCATTCCTGAAATTATACTGAATGTATAATTATTTTTTTGATGCAGCTGCATAAAGCTCATTTTTGCTCAATCCGGTCTCTGCGGAAACTTGCTTTGCTGCATCTTTCATCGACATCCCCATCGCTCTTTTTTCCAGTACCATAGCAACGCCGTCCTCCAGGGAAAGCGTCTCCTGCTCCACTTCCGGGGCGCCCGCCAGTACGAGCACAAATTCTCCCTTGGGGGGCAGTACCCGATAACGCTCAACCGCCTCCCCCAATGTGGTTCGAATAATTTCCTCATGAAGCTTTGTCAGCTCACGACACAAAGCAATGCGTCGATCTGAGCCAAACGCCGCTGCCATATCCGCCAAAGTTGCGCACAATTTATGCGGGGCCTCGTAGAAGATCATAGTCCTTCGTTCTGTCTTCAATTCTTCCAAATGAGCCGCCCGATTTTTTTTGTTCATTGCCAAAAATCCTTCAAAGGTAAATCGACCGGTGGGAAGTCCCGAAACCGCCAACGCCGTTACCAGAGCACAAGGTCCCGGAACGGCGCAAACCTGCACCCCTGCCTCAGCGCACTGGGCAACCAGTTCCTCTCCCGGATCGCTAATCGCCGGCGTACCGGCATCTGTCACCAGAGCACAGGTTTCACCATTTAAAATGCGATTCAGAATCTGAGGTCCGCTGGTTTCTGTATTGTGGCGGTAATAGCTCACCATTGGCTTTTTTATTCCCAGATGGTTCAAAATCTTCAAAGAAACCCGAGTGTCCTCCGCTGCAATGAAGTCCACCTGCTCCAGCGTTTCAACAATACGTGTGCTTAAATCCCCCAAGTTTCCAATGGGAGTTGGTACAAGATACAAAATTCCAGCCATAGATTACAGTCACCTTTCTATTTTCACCGGAAGCACCCGCAAGCCGGGCTTTCCTCCGCGCATTGCCTCGATCAGCACCAAATTTGCCTCCCGCTCCGGGGCGCTTTGCAGCAGTTGCATGCGCTTCGGTGCAAAATGATGTTCCTGCAGAGCCTGAAATGCCTCTGCAAGCCGTTCCGGCCGAAGGCATAAGGCAAACTTTCCGCCATTGCGGCAAAGCCGTTCCGCCACAGCACATGCCGCCTGAAGCGTATAACTTCCTTCCGTTCGTGCCTGTGCCCGTGCGGCATCCTTCGCCATTTTTCCGGCACCATCCGGAAAATAAGGGGGATTTGCGGTTACCAGATCATAGCCTCCCCAGGGGAGTTCCGGATAGCGATTCTGCATTTCTCCCGTGACGATCGTGCCGCTTAGGTGATTGCGCCGCAAATTTTCTTTGCACAGCTCCGCCGCAGACGGTCTCAACTCCACGCCGTCCAGCGTCACCTGGTTTTCCCGCTCTGCCAGAGCCAACAGCAGGCTCCCCACTCCGCAGCCTAAATCGCACACCCGGTCTCCCCGGTGCAAACTTGCAAACCGCGCCAGAGCCAGGGCATCTCGTCCCAGACGAAACTCTTCGGAGGACTGCAGCAGTGTCAACCTGCCCAGCTTTTCCTCCCTCAGCATAACGCACTCCTCATCACTCTGATCTGATACGCAATGCGTTCTCCTCCATCTGCCAAAGTAATTTCACCGCAGGGCACAAATCCATGTTTCTCCAGCAAATGCTGCATCACCCGATTATCGCGATGGGTATCCGCCCGCAAATCCGGTGCATGAGACCGGCAGAAATCCAGACATTCTTTAAAAATTCCCTTTTCTGCTTCTCTGCCTGCCAAACGATGAATCGCGCCATAGGGCAAATCTCGCAGCCACCTTCCCCGAATATCGGCATAGCCGAACTCGTCTCCCAGTTTTAGGACAAATGCCCCGCATAGCCGTCCGTCCCGTTCGATGACATAAAGCTGCTGCTTCTCTATATCCTCTTTCAGTAACGACTCTCCGGGATATTCCGGCGGCCACTGGTTGGGATTTCCCGTGCGCGCCATATGGGTCCGCGCCTGATTATAGAGTTCCATCAGCTCTGCTAAATCTGTAAGCCTTCCCTGTCTGATCATCTGCTCAGCTCCCGACGGTTTTTCCGCATTGTATCATATTCCGGCCGATAATACAAACGGCATCTCTTGCGAAACGGCGACACTTCTGTATAATAGAATTGAATCCTAATGAAAGGAACTATGCATCTATGACTATCTACCTGATGCGCCATGGAGAAACCGATTGGAATGTTCTCCACCGAATGCAGGGTCGCTCTGACATTCCTCTGAATGAAAACGGCTTATCCCAAGCCAAAGCCGCCGCTTTGGCAATGCGCTCCATCCCCTTTGACGGCATTTTCAGCAGTCCCCTTCAGCGCGCTACCCAAACCGCTCAAACCGTAGCCGACGGACGAGACCTGACGATTCAAATTGAACCGCTGATCACTGAAATGGGCTTCGGTAAAATGGAAGGACTCTCTCTCTCTGAACATCCTGCCCTTCGTCAGGCTTTTTTCGGTGACCCGGAACATTACATTCCCAGCGAGGGAGCAGAGACCTACGCCCAGTTGGATGCGCGCTGCCGCAGCGTACTGGAGAATCTGCTGCCTTCTTTAGCGCAAACCCACAACAATGTACTTTTGGTCAGTCATGGTGCGCTGATTCGCGGCATTGTACAGCGCGTGCTCAATCGCCCTCTGTCCGAATTCTGGCGCAATTCCCCGATGAAAAATTGCTCCTGTACAATATTGACGTTGGAAAACGGAGCCTATCAGTTGGTGGAAGAAGGCAGGATTTACAAATAAAACGCCGGGAAACGCATTGGCATTCCCCGGCAGATATGGTATACTGATAAAAAGACAGTCAATTAGGAGGTTTCCATTATGGTTACGGTTACTCTCGCAAATCAGCGTGTGCAGGAAGTTCATTTTGTCAATCGCATCGACAAATCCGGTCAGATTCAATTGAAGAGCAGCTTCAATTTTCATGTTGACTACACCAGCGACAACAGCAAATGTGTTGCCAAGCTTTATCAGAGCGCCCAGATGAAGGATGACCCGGAAAAGCTGTTTATCTCTGCTGAAATCATCGGTGTGTTCGAGCTTTCCGGCGTTGTAGACGACGAAACAAAACGGGATGCCCACGTTCAGTGCTACGACCAGCTTTTTCCCTTCCTGCAGAGCACAATTACTCAATTGGCCACTGCCTCCGGCATGCCCGGTTTCCTGATGAAGAAAACCCCTATGGATCGTGCAAACGTCACCTTTGCCAAAAAGGACAACGGTCAAAAAGGGGATCAACCCATGACCTTACCCATCGTTTGATCAAAGCGTATCCTTCTCACCCTGTGCGTTTACAGGATGACGCACCTTATGCCTCATCCTCTGCCACCGGCTTCCATGCCGGTACCCATTTCTCTTCTGCATTGTCATGAGTCTGCTGATTATTTTTCAGCAGACTCTTTTTGCATACTCTGCAAATCGTACCTGCCGGGGTTACCATGACCACTTTTGCCTTCGACGCATTTCCGATCTTATCGTAGAGCCGGCCGGCGCTCATGGTTTCTCCCTTCACGGTATGAATGCTGTTGGCAACATAACCGATGGTTCCCATACCCGGATATACCACCCGAATTGCCTCTCTGTCGTAGGGATTCTCCGGCTCCTTTTCCAACCGGAGTTTCATGCCTGGCGTTAAAAAGTCGCTTCCATAGCGAAATGATGTTCCTGTCAGCGTAAAATATATCTTCTTCATAATCTTGATCCTTTCCTACATCTCACACATCAACAAATCGAGCACTGCTTCAGCGTCGGATCCGCCGCCTCGATCTGGCGGAACAACTCATCCAATCGACGGCGCTGCTGCCGACGATTCCGTTTTTCTGCCTGCTGATAATATTTCCTCTGCTGTTTCGTTGTTCGAGGCAACTTGCGATAATCCAGCTGAATAATTTCCTTTGCCCGGTCATGAGCCACAATGTAGTCAACTAATTCTGCCAACGAGCGCTTCAGCGGAACATCTGTCTGGCGATGATAGCCCCCTCGCATAGCTTCCGCAAGAGGCATATCCTTCTGATAGACGTTCCTATGATACAGATAAAGCAGACTCGGATCGTCTCTCGAAAAGATTTTCCAGCAACCGATATTGGTGCGAATATACAGGGTGTCCGTTTCCCGATTATAATCTGCAGCAATTACGCCCTGCTGTTGCAAACGGGCTATTTTTTCGTCCGTTTCCAGTTCCACTTTTAATCCGCAGCAACGTTTGCAACTGCAATAGTTTCTTTGAATGGCGCTTTTTTCCGTAATGGTCATTCGATTCCACGGTTTCATGCGTTTCACATAGGAACATCCCGCTTTGTGAAAAACCGGTTTTTCTTTGCGCTGTGCCATACTGACGATTACATCCATCTTTGAGTCCTCCTTATCTTTTTGGTTGACCATAGTTTATCAAAAGCACTGTCCAAAAAAACGCCCTGAACAATAGACAGTATGTTCGAAGAATGGTACAATGCATTCATGATGAAAGGAGGCACTCCCTAATGGCAAAAGGCAGCAACCAAAAGCAGAAATTGTTATCCCTTGCGCGGATTTTTTATCAAAAGACCGACGAGGAGCATGGGCTGACGGTGTCCGAGATCATCGCTCTGCTGAACCAGGAAGAAATCTCCGCCAATCGCAAGACCATCTATCAGGATCTGGAGGAGCTCCGCCACTGGGGATTGGACATCACATCGAACCGGGAAGGTGGTCGAACTGACTATCGCCTAGTCAGCCGTGAGTTTGAACTCCCGGAGCTGAAGTTATTGGTGGATTCTGTACAGGCCTCCAAATTCATCACTCAGCGGAAATCCATGGAGTTGATAAAAAAGCTGGAATCTCTGGTCAGTGTTTACGAGGCACAACAGCTTCACCGGCAGGTAATTCTCTCCGGCCGGGTCAAAAACATGAACGAGAGCATCTATTACAGCGTGGACAAAATCCATGATGCCATCAATCAGGACCGCCAAATTACCTTTCAATATTTTCAATGGAATGTGCAGAAGCAGCCGGAACTGCGGCACGAAGGCGCTCGCTATCACATCAGTCCGTGGGCACTGCTGTGGGACGATGAATATTACTACCTCATCGGCTATGATGCTGTCGATGACAAGATCAAACACTATCGCGTGGATAAAATGCTGCATCTCAGTATAGATAAAGAACCCCGCGTCGGAAAAAGCGTATTTCATCGATTGAATTTACCGGATTATTCCCGCGGATTATTCGGTATGTACGGCGGTGAAGCACTCACCGTGACACTCCTATGCGAAAACACGATGGCCGGGCCTATCATTGATCGTTTCGGCAAAGATGTTCACCTGGTACCTGTCGATGAGGAGCATTTCCGCACCCGCGTTTCCGTTATTGCAAGCGAGCAATTCCTCGGCTGGGTCATTGCCCTAGGGCGGGGTGTCAAAATCATCGGGCCGGATATGCTAGTTGATGCAATGAAGCGGGAAGCCCTGCGCCTAACCGAACAATATCTATAATTCCACAAAAAAAGAGGACCATGCGCCACCGGTGCATGATCCTCTTCTTTATTTAATCGTCCCAATCCCAATCCGCATCGGTACTTGGAGCCTGATATTCGCCCGGTTTGCTGACAATCACAGTACTCTCGTCGCTCAGGTCATATACAACGACCGCCGTTCCGATGGATACATTCTCATAGATCGTCTTGCAGGCGTCATAGGGCGTATTGACGCAGCCGTGACTGCCGTTCGTCTTATAAATTTCTCCGCCGTATTTGCTGCGCCACCCGTCTGCATCATGGATGCCCACATTTCCGTTAAAAGGCATCCAGAAGTTGACCGGACTGGCATACCCCATGGTTTCAATCGTGCCCAAAGTCGCATCTTTCTTCATAGCATCGATTGCCCACACACTGCCGTACGGCGTACCATTGCCCTTGTTGATATTGCCCGTAACGACCGGAGTTTCCACAATCTGCTGACCGTCTTTATAGCACCACATGGTTTGTTCCGAAATGCTGACTTCGATATATGTACCGCCAATATCGTCATAGCCCAGGTTTTTGCCCTGATACTGCCAACTTGGTTCCAGTGTACCGGTCTGGCCTGCTTTCACGGCTGCAATAATTGTGTCTGTCGTATCGCCTCGGGCAAGACACCATCCATAGTCGCCGCCGGACAACGTGATGGTATAACCACTGTGGGTTTTGATGGTGTGTTTCAGTCCGAAGGTATCTACTTTGTAAGCAATCTTGGTCTTTACAAAATTAAACACCTTATCATAGTCCAGATCCATAACGCCGTTTTCATCCGTAGTCATCCAATCACGGATCGTCTTTGCGTTGATATGTATCACTCTGTCATCGCCAAAATCCATGGTCAGATCTGCCGCCAGATAGCCGTTCAACAGATCCGCCTGCGCCTGCAACTCCGCAGTATCCGCACTCTCCGTCTGTTTATAAAGCCCCTGCGCTTCCAGATCAATTGTGGTATCGCCCGCATTCAGCGCCGTCAAAATAGCCTGTACCGCATCCTCTGTGTTCAGTTCCGTTCCCTGCACTGCTTCCTGTACAGTGAATTGCGTTCCATCATCTACAATCTGTGCGTTCTGCGCCGGAGTATAGTTCTGGAAGCAATTCAGTGCCCGCACCGTCTGTTCTGCCAGCGTGGAATCGATCACGGTATCCGTAGATGCCGTCAGATCTTTCTGGGTCAATCCATCAAAGAACCACTTATAGGGATTGAATCCCTTGACCAACAGGTCCACATCTCCGTTGTCTACAAAAGTCAATCCTATCTGCTCGCCGGTAATGGTTTCCGTTCCCTGTCGTTCTGTGATCGTCAGCGTGTATTGTTCCGCCTTATTGGCCAGTTCATTTTTTGCCCGCGTTGCCGTCATGCCGCTTACATCAATCCCGTTAATGGACGTCTTCGCCGGAAAACGCCCCGATTGATTTCGGGCTTTGATAATATAAAGAAAACTCAGCAACAGCAAAACCACCAACACAATGGCGCCGATCAAAATAACATACGTCCGCCTATGGGACGATTGCGATCTCTGCATAAATAGCCTCCTATGTTCGTTGTACATTACATACACCTACAGCTTATTATTATGGTCAACGCCCCACGCAAAGTCAATAAACAAAGATTTAAAATATGGTATCAAAAGGATTACAAAGCCGCTCGCAAAAAACAGCCGCCGGACAGAATCCGGCGGCTGTAATCCTCATTTATAATTATTCCTGCATTGTCTTCGCTTCTTCGATCGCCTTTGCCTGCGCTGCAGGAGGACAATCCTCATAGCGCACAAAGTGGAAGGTAAAGCTGCCCCGGCTTTGGGTCATGGCTCGCAGGTCGATGGCATAGCTAGTCATCTCTGCCATCGGCACTTCTGCCTCGATCACCTGTCCGCCATCATCGGTGGGTTCCATACCCATCACGCGACCGCGGCGCTTATTCAGATCGCCGATGACATCGCCCATGTAGTTATCCGGTACAGTCACCTTCAATGTGCCTACCGGCTCCAACATAACCGGGTTTGCCTCCGGCAAAGCGGCTTTATAGGCCAACTGAGCTGCTGTCTTAAAGGCAATTTCGGAGGAATCCACCGGATGGTAAGATCCATCGTAGAGCACTGCCTTCAGATTTACCACCGGATAACCCGCCAGTACACCGTGTTGGCATGCATCCCGCAATCCCTTTTCCACCGCCGGGAAGTAATTCTTCGGCACACTACCGCCGAACACTTCCTCTTCAAACACCATCTCTTCGCTGTCACAGGGCTCGAAACGAATCCAGACATCACCGAACTGACCGCTGCCGCCGGTCTGTTTCTTATGCCGGCCTTGCTTGGAAACTGTCTTGCGAATCTTTTCCCGATATGCAACCCGAGGCTCTTCCAAAACCGCCTCCACACCGAAACGGCTCTTGAGCTTGCTGACCAGAACGTCAATTTGAATATCGCCCGCCGCTGTAATCACCATCTGATGGGTTTCCGCGTTGTTGGAAATGGTAAAGGAAGGATCCTCTTCATTCAGACGGATCAAACCTGCGGCTACCTTCTCCTCCTGTCCACGGGTCTTCGGTGCAATGGCCTTGGCATAGTTTGGTTCTGCAAACGGAATGCCCTCAAAGCGAATGGGCTTGCGGGCATCGCTCAGGGTATCGCCGGTTTTCAGCCGATCCATTTTCGCAATTGCGCCGATGTCGCCGCAGGTAAGTTCTTTGACTTCTGTGGCCTTCTTGCCCCGCATGGTATACAGACGTCCCAATTTCTCGGTGTTTCCGGTTGTAGCATTGACCAGTGACAAATCCGGAGTCAACGTGCCGGAATAAACCTTCACATAAGAGTACTTTCCGTATTGATCTGCCGTGGTCTTAAATACCAATGCTGCCGGCACTGCTCCGGGTGCAACCACAAACTCGGCCGGTTCTCCATTCTCTTCGGTCACCAGCTCGGAAGCTGCCTCCATCGGATTGGGTGCCAGATCAACAATTGCATTCAACAGCGCCATTGTGCCCATTCCGGTCTGAGCGCTGCCGCAGAACACAGGGACCAGTGAACCGTCCTTTACGCCGGCGTGCAGGCCCTGCAGAATTTCTGCATAAGTGAAGCTTTCCCCATTAAAAAATTTATCCATGAACTCGTCGCTGGTTTCCGCCACAGACTCCATCAGCGCCGCATACTGCTCCTCCACCACGTCGACTTTATCCTCCGGCACGGGGATCTCTACCCGATTGCCGCCCTCCATGGTATAGGCACGCTTATTCAAAATGTCCACAATACCGGTCACGTGCTTGTTTTCATCCCAAATCGGAATGACCAACGGGGCGATAGTACGACCAAAATGTTCACGCAGTGTGGTGAAAGCACCGTTAAAATCACCATTATCTTCATCTATCTTGGAAATATAGATAAAGCGAGGCAATTTTCGGGCGTTGAGCTGTTTCCATGCCCGCTCTGTTCCGACGCTCAATCCGCTTTTTGCATCGCAGACGATAATGCCCAGCTCTGCCACTCGCAACGCTTCCTGCACATCACCGGAGAAATCAAAATTGCCCGGCGTATCCAATACATTGATTTTGCAGCCGTTATATTCCACAGGAGCGACGGTGGTAGAAATGGTAATCTGGCGCTTGATCTCTTCTGCATCATAGTCACAGACTGTATTTCCGTCAGCGACCCGGCCCTGACGATCCAGAGCACCAATTGAATACAACATATTTTCGACAAGTGAAGTCTTGCCGTTTCCACCGTGGCCCAGTAAGGCGACGTTACGAATATTCTGCACGGAATAGCTCATGGTTGATTCTCTCCTTATTGATTGTTTTATGGCGAATTAGACAAGTTAGCCTGTAATATTCATCCATCGTTGTGCACATTATACACCCGTCAAAGTGCGATAGCAAGAATTATTTTTCATTTTTCACTAAACTCAATGCCATCATACCGTCGTTTTTTGTTATTTTGTTCAAAACTCCTTAAGATTCTCTCTCCTTGTTCCCGTTTTCAATTCATGATACAATGATTTCACGATTCGAAAAGGGGGCCTTCCTCATGAGTACCGTTTTTATCACCGGCGGAAGCCGCGGCATCGGCGCGGCCATAGCCCGCACATTTGCCTTTAAAGGTTGGAACATTGCCTTCTGCTATCATGAATCAGCCCAACAGGCCATGGCGCTTCAAGATGAACTGAGCGCCCGCGGAGTAAACGTTCTTCCTGTTTTAGCGGATGTTTCCGATTCAGAACAGGCCAGGCACTTTATAGACTACGCTGTTGATCGCATTGGGCTGCCGGATGCACTGGTATGCAACGCCGGTATCGCCCTGCCGCAGGATGTGCTTACCAATGTTTCCGACGCACAATGGCGCAAACTGTTTTCTGTCAATGTAGATGGCCTGTTTTACACTGTGCGTGCTGCACTGCCCTACTTCATTCAGCGTCAGCGTGGAAGCATTGTTACCGTCAGTTCCATGTGGGGTCAGGTCGGCGGCAGCTGCGAAGTGGCCTATTCTGCTTCGAAGGGCGCTGTCATTGCCTTCAGTAAGGCTCTGGCCAAGGAGGTCGGCCCCTCCAACATTCGCGTCAACTGCGTTGCTCCCGGTGTAATTGACACAGAAATGAATGCTCATCTCAGCAAAGACGACATGGCCGCACTGGCCGAAGAAACCCCTCTCGGTCGGATCGGCACCGGTTACGAGGTTGCCCGGCTGGTTCGTTTCCTTTGTTCCGACGGAGCAGAGTTTATCACCGGACAGGTAATTGCGCCCAACGGTGGATTGATCATTTGAGAGGGGCTTTTTCACAAGGTTTTTCCCTGTGGTCTCCCTGTTTTTCGCATTATCCTCTCATTGTTGAATTTTCTCTTTGATTTCAGACAATACGAGAAAAAAAAGCGCAGAATGTTTTTGGTTGTTTTGCACAACAACCTCTGGGAACTTTGTGCGAAATTCGGTTGACATCTCGGTCACATATCGTTATAATCTTAGATGGTATTGGGAGGGTGTATTCACCCTGCAACGAGGTTTTGTCCACTGCAGTTTGGGCTGCATTGGCAAACGGAAACACTTACATTTATTTTGAGGAGGAACTTCATCATGGCAAAGCCTTTGGCTGATTATGTCAAGCTGCCCGAGTTTGACGAGTACAAGGAATGGTTCAAGTCTTTCGCTGATCTGACGCGCGAGGATGGCATCGTGCAGGTCACCTGGAAGACCAACGACGGCCCCATGCATCACTCTGGCATGTCCCACCGTGCATGCTCTCAGCTGACCCGCGTTCTGTCTCTGGACTTCAAGAACGAGATCATCATCTTCACCCACATCGGTGAGAACTGGATGATCGAGTCCGATGCAAACGGCTGGGAGACCTACTCCGAGCTGCCCACTGAGCGTTTCCAGCATCAGTATTTTGACGACACCAACCTGATCAAGAACATGATTTTCGATCTGGATGTCCCCACCATCGGCGCAATGTCCGGCCCCGGCTTCCACTGGGATTCCGCTTTCCTGTGCGATGTGACTCTGGTTTCCGACGACTGCCGCATTGAGGTTCCTCATGCTCAGGGCGGTCTGGTTCCCGGCGACGGCATGGGCCTGATGTTCCAGCACTATCTGGGCACCAAGCGTGGCAACTACTATATGATGACCACCCGTCAGGTCAACGCTCAGCAGATGCTGGACTGGGGTCTGGTCAGCGAGGTTGTTGCTAAGGGTCACGTTGTCGAGCGTGCTTGGGAAATCGCTCGTATGTGGAAGACCATGCCTTATGAGAACCGCACCATCATGTCCAACCTGGCAAAGCGTCCTCTGAAGAAGCTGCTGGTTGAGGATCTGAAGTTGCACACTGTTTCCGAGCAGTATGGTTCCCTGCTGCGTATCGCTGCCGGCGATCTGGGCGACGAGAACTCCGCTCAGCAGGACGAGAAGTACATCTCCCGCGTCAACGACTGGCGTTATGCTACTCAGGAAATGATGGAGCCTCAGACCGCTGAGTCTTGGCGTTCCATGCCTGCTAAGGCTGGCGCTTGGTGGGAGAAGGTCCGCGCTGGCGAGATCGAGAACCCCTATGTGTTCGAGCACTCCAACGAGCCCGACTGGTACGCATTCGACTAATTTATTCCGAAAGCGCTTTGCGGCGCACCCGAATGGGTGCGCCGCTTTTTTCTTTAATTCTCTTTACGCTCCGTCCTGGTTCATTCGAAATACATCTGCCACATCACTGATTGTGATATAGGACAGTGGATCCAGCGAATGGACGATATCCTTTAATTTTGTCACCTGAAAACGGTTTACCACGAAATAAACCACGGTTTTCTCCCGGTCAGAATAGCCTCCCCGCGCCGCAATACGGGTCACCCCAGTTTCAAATTGCTCGCTCAATGCCGTGCACACTTCATCCGGTTTCTCCGTAATGATCATCGCCGCCTTTGCACGGTCCAAACCTTCAATGATAAAGTCCACCGTCTTCAACGCAGCTGCGTAGGTAACAATAGAATACAGCGGAAGGATCCAACTGTGAATCACCAATCCGCAGACAATATACAGCACTACGTTATACCCCATAACGAAGGTACCGACGGTAACGCCCAATTTACGGGCGAAAATGACAGCCATTACTTCAATGCCATCCATCGCTCCGCCAAAGCGGATGGCAAGTCCGCTGCCAACGCCGGAAATCACTCCGCCAAACAGAGCGCACAGCAAAAGATCCCGCCCGGCTAACGGAGAGGCAATACTCACATCAATCGGCAAAATATCTGTAATTAACCACGCTACAAAAGAATAGACCGCCACAGTATACACGGCTCGCACCGTAAAGCGAGATCCCTGCTTCTTCAATCCATATAAAAACAGGGGAATGTTCAAAACCAACAGGAATACGGATAAGCTGAGATACTCCGGAGTAACCTGTCCCAACAGCATGGAAGTACCGGATATGCCGCTGTCATAAAGCTCCACAGGTGACAAAAATATGGTAACGCCGAAGGCGTTGATAATGCCGGCCAAAGTCAGCATCAAATAATCTTTCACGGTTTGTCCCCTTTGTTCCCGGGGAATTTTCTGTATTTTCATGGACACTTCCTTTCTTTTAAAAAAAGCGCGGTGTGGCAAATGTCACACCGCGCTTCATTGCGTAGGTTAAAATCTTGCGCGCGTCCAGCACTTCTTAGTACATGCCGCCCATGCCGCCGTCAGCGGGTGCTGCAGGTGCAGCTGCTGCAGGCTGAGGCTTGTCTGCCACCAGAGACTCGGTGGTCAGCAGCACAGAAGCGATGGAGGATGCATTCTCCAGAGCAGAACGAGTCACCTTTGTCGGATCCACAATGCCGGAATCCATCATATCGCAATAGACTTCCTTGTAAGCGTCAAAGCCATAGCCTGTCTTACCGCTGGTCTTAATATGATCCAGAATCACAGATCCATCCAAACCTGCGTTTGCCGCAATCTGCTTCACCGGTGCAGTCAAAGCACTGGCAATGATCTTCACGCCGGTCTTCTCGTCGCCTTCGGTCTCTGCCAGCAGAGCTTCCACAGCGGGGATTGCGTTGACATAGGCCGTACCGCCGCCGGCAACAATGCCTTCCTCAACGGCTGCGCGAGTAGCATTCAGAGCGTCTTCGATGCGCAGGCGCTTTTCCTTCATCTCGGCCTCGGTAGCAGCGCCGACCTTAATGACTGCCACGCCGCCGGCCAGCTTGGCCAGACGCTCGGTGTACTTCTCCTTGTCATACTCGGAGGTAGTATTCTCAATTGCATTGCGGATCTGAGCGCAGCGAGCCTTCAGAGCCTCGGGATCTGCGTTGCCGTCCACAATGATGGTGTTCTCCTTTGTCACCTTGACCTGACGTGCGGTACCCAGCATAGCAACGGTAGCGTCACGCAGCTCGTAGCCAACCTCGGAAGAAATCACGGTACCGCTGGTCAGGATTGCGATATCCTCCAGCATCTCCTTGCGGCGATCGCCGAAACCGGGAGCCTTGACGCAAACAACGTTCAGTACACCGCGTAGCTTGTTCAAAATCAGAGTAGACAGTGCCTCGCCTTCCACATCTTCTGCGATGACCAGCAAAGGCTTGCCCATCTTTGCAACCTGCTCCAGAACGGGCAGCAGATCCTGAATGTTGGAAATCTTCTTGTCGTGGATCAGAATGAGCGGCTCGTCCAGAACAGCTTCCATCTTCTCCGTGTCAGTGACCATGTAGGGCGTGATGTAACCGCGATCGAACTGCATGCCCTCGACAACCTCAGAGTAAGTCTCAGCAGTCTTAGACTCTTCAACCGTAATCACACCGTCTGCAGAAACCTTCTCCATTGCCTCAGCAATCAGCTGGCCAATTGCGTCGTCACCGGAAGAGATTGCGCCAACGCGGGCGATATCTGCCGTGCCGTTCACCGGTTTGGAATTGCCCTTGATGGCCTCAATTGCCGCCTTGGTCGCCTTTGCCATGCCCTTTTTCATGACCATGGGGTTTGCACCGGCAGCCAGATTGCGCATACCTTCGTGAATGATGGCCTGTGCCAACAGGGTTGCAGTTGTGGTGCCGTCACCGGCGACATCGTTGGTCTTTGTGGAAACTTCCTTCACCAACTGTGCACCCATATCCTCAAAGGGATCCTCCAACTCAATCTCCTTGGCGATGGTCACACCATCGTTGGTGATGAGGGGACTTCCGTACTTCTTGCCCAGCACGACATTGCGACCCTTGGGGCCCATGGTGATCTTAACAGTATCAGCCAACTGGTCAACGCCTTTAACCAGAGAGCGGCGAGCTTCTTCGCCGTAGCAAATCAACTTAGACATAATAATGTTACCTCCTGAAAGTTAGTCCACGATGGCGAGAATATCGTCCTCGCGAACGATGGTCAGCTCTTCGCCATCCACCTTAACCTGAGTGCCGGAATACTTGCCGGTGAGCACCTTATCGCCCACCTTCACTGTCATCGGGACGACCTTGCCGTCTGCGACAGCGCCGGGGCCAACCGCCACGACCGTATACATTTCGGGTTTTTCTTTTGCGGCGCCGGCCAGAATGATACCACCCTTGGTGGTCTCTTCTGCCTCAACCTGCTTAATGACCACGCGGTCTGCCAGAGGGTTCAGTTTCATTGTTTGTTCCTCCTTATATAAGATATTTTACTAACAAATTTAATTCGGCTTTAGCACTCGTTAAACTCGAGTGCCAACCTTTCCTATATAATAAAACAAGACTCGCCAAATGGCAAGTCTTGTTTTGTGAATTTTTCGTAAATTCGGGTAACTTTTTGTTTCAAAATTGCTCTATTCTTTCTTATTCGCCTTGTATCTCCCGAATTCTCTCAAATTCTTCATCTCATCTTCTTGTGCCCAGAATTTTTTAGCACACGGAGGCAGAGAGAGCAAATCAATGTCCCCCCATCTGCATGTCGTCCCGATCAAACAGACCGTCGCCTTCCATCATCTGCTCCATCACCGTGATGTCTGCCGCAATGTCCATCATATCGCCTGCAAACAGCTTATCCAACTGCCGTTCAAAGCCTTCCACCACCATGTCCATCATGTTTTCAACCCGTTGTTTTGTCGCATCAATGTTTTCGCCGGTGATCCCCTGCTTTTCCATCTCCGCGTAGGTATTGAGAATTTTCAATGTAGTCGGCAGATAATAGTTTAAGAACTTGCGCAAATCGCCGGCCTTATCTGGGTGTTCCCTTTGAAACTCCAGAATTCGCCCGGTGATTTCCTCAACCCGGTCAATCTTGCGGGACATTTCTTCGTTTGCGATCCGATCATTTGCCTCGCGAATCTGACGCAGCAGTGCCGCATCTTCCCCTGCCGCTTCTGCAGCGGGCTTCTGCTTCGGTTTTTCCGGGGCCTTTACGCCGCTCCCATCCAACACCAGCACGCCATAGCTGTAGTTAATATACGCCTGGTCGCCGAAAATTCCTTGGTCAATCATGTCCTGCAGCGTATCTGCAACCTTGTCCGGATCCGCCGGCAGCGCAGATGCCAGGGCATCTATGGACACCTGTTCCTGTTCACCGATCAGATTGATATAACGCTTGAACTTCCGACTTTTTCGTTTTTTCAACTGTCCCCAGGTAAACAGACCTGCTCCAACACCGGTCATGATAAACGGTGCCAGTGCATCCTCCAACATCCACAATGGCTCATAACTGAGATATCCGATGTCGCCGGCCACTGCATTCGCCGTTGCTATGCCGCATCCTATGGCCAGAATCGCGCCTAAAATGGTCATCCAATTGCCGCTTTTAATTCGTCTCAGCCGCGTTGCAATGATATTTTTTGTCTTTGACGCTCCATCTGCAGCAGAACGCACTGTTGTATTTTTTTTCGTCCGGTTCACATTGTTTGCGTTTGTCCGTTCCACCTCTGACCAACTTCTCTGACGCTCTGTCTCCACATTTCTCTTTACGTTCTCTGCTGCTGAACGCACTTTGTCCGCAGCATTGCGCGCATACTCTCTGCCCTTGCTTTCCTGACTGGCACGAAGAAGGATAAGAATGACACCCACCGGCCACAAGCCAAATACAAAGCACAGCACAATAACCCACCAGGGGATGGCAAAACTGCCAGCTGTCTTTTTTTTCTGTATTTTCCCTGCGGAAACGCTGGTAGTCTTTGTGCTCTCATAACGATAGTGGTAACTGCCGTCCTTTTGCTCACCGCCGCCATTTCCTTTGCCGCTTTCGGATTCGAAATGATAGCTGCTGTGGTATTCATTTCTGTCTCTGTCTTGGTCAGCCATGCTTTAATCCTCCTGTTGTTCCGCAAGCGAACGCCGCCAATGATTGCTGCGGAGATAGAACCATCCCACGGGGATCGAGGTGAAGGGGGCAATGGCGCAGGCGACAAATACGCCCACAACCCCAAACCAGGCGTTGAAGGCAACGCCAAAGATCACCCGAAATAAAATACAGTTTACAGAAGAAGAGATCAGTACCATATAGGTGTCTCCCGCTCCAATCATCATCGCATGATATACTAAAAATACCGCGTAAAACATCTGCCCCAGAATTTCAATACGCATATTCAGCGCCGCAATCCGAATCACTTCCGGATCGCCGGTAAACAGCCCTGCCAGCCAGGGGGCAGTCAGCTCAATAAAAACAACCAGTACGGCAGAGATCACAAGCGACAACCGCACCGCTTCCCGCAGTACCTCTCTTGCCCGATCGTAGAGTCCCGCGCCGAGAGTCTGGGCAATCATAACCGAGGCCGCTGTGCTCAACGATGTGATAAACATCATGGACAAATCCTTCACCTTGGCCGCATATGCGGACGCTGCGGAATAATCCACACCGTAGCCATTGATCAGGAACGTGACGGTGAGCCAGCTGATGCCGGCCACGGTCATCTGCACGGCGCAGGGAATGCCCAGTTTTAAAATCCGACCCGCAGTATCCCCGTCCAGTTTCAGCTGATCGGAATGAAACTGAAAAATATCGCGATTGGCCAGCAAATACCGCAGCGCCAGCAGGCAGCTCAATGCCTGCGCAATCACAGTTGCCAATGCCGCACCGGCAGTTCCCCACCGGAACGGTCCGACAAAAAGCAAGTCCAGAATGATGTTGACTACACAAGTCACCAGGATAATCCGCAGCGGCTGCCTGGAATTTCCTACTGCGCGAAGGATCGATGCCAGGCAATTATAAATGTAGACAAACAGAAGTCCCACCGACGCCGTACGCAAATAAGCTACTGCCTCTGCATACGCCGGTGTTTTCAGTGCCTGAATCATTCTTCCGGAGCAGGCAAAGCTGACTGCTGCCACAACAGCTCCCACCAGAACAAACAGTGTAATAAAGCATCCTGTCACTTTTTCCCGCCGTTCCCGATCGCCGGAGCCATAGTATTGCCCCACGAGAATATTTCCCCCGTTGGCCAGTCCCACTGCCACATTGGTCAGCAGCAGTACAATCTGAGAGCTGTTGCTGACGCCGGAGGCTCCGGAAGAGCCAAGCAGATGACTGACCACCAGCAGATCAATCAAAGAATAGACTGTCTGCAGCACTGTGGTGCCGATTACCGGCAGAGAATAATGAATTAACTGACGCCGCACATTCCCGCGGGTCAAATCCGTTTGATTGGACAAGTTTTTTCGTTCCTTTCATTGTATACACACCGCATATTATACAGGATTTTTTTATGTGATTAAAGCAGTTAAATATAATATTTTTCTGAATGTATGGATTTTACACAAGCTATGCCATCCACCAGGATACTTTTCTTTTATTTTTCTCGGGCATATGCTATAATGAACTGATTTATATGTATGGAGGTCTGTCCCCTATGGCAACATACACCCCAGAAGTACTGCACCGCCTTTGGGCGGTGGAAAAGAACATCTATTGTGAATTCGCCCGCATCTGCGACAAATATGACCTGCGTTATTTCTGCGCCTACGGTACAACTCTTGGCGCGATCCGCCACAAAGGGTTTATCCCCTGGGATGACGACATGGACATGGGAATGCCTCGCGCAGACTACGAAAAGTTTCTCGAAGTTGCTCCGGCCGAGTTGGGGGAGCACTACGAACTTCTGGAAGCACGCCGCACACCGGGATATGTCCTTCCATTTGCCAAACTGACCCGCTCCGACACCACCTTTGTGGAGGCTACCGACCAGAACCGCACCTATCATTCCGGTATTTTTATCGACATTTTCCCCTTTGACCTTGTCTGGGAAGATGCCGCTCAGCGGGAAAAAGCAGAACACAAGTGCTGGGTGCTGGCGCGCCTGTGCGTGCTCAGCGCATACAGAAAGCCGAAGCTCCCCGGCGGCATGGCCGGCTGGAAACGCGGCATCGTTCTCTTTGGCTGCGGCGTGATCCACTATGCCCTCCGGCTGTTTGGACAAACTCCTAAAAAGCTCCACGAACGCTATGTTGCTGCCGCCTCCGCACCGACAAAGGCAGGGGCACGGGGTCTGTATGCGGATTTTGTGCTTTATCGGTTGGAAGACAACTATGGAGATGCAGATTCCATTTATACGGAAGACTCCCTGTTCCCCGCTGTTCAGGTTCCTTTTGAAGACATCACCGTTGCCGTTCCCCGTGACTGGGACAATTACCTGAAAATCAGCTTTGGTGATTACATGACCCTCCCCCCGGAGGACAAACGGCATTGCCATGCCCCATCCAAAATTGACTTTGGATCATTTCCCCAGAATGATTGACAAAGGAGAAAACTATGGTATTTTTCTACACATCGGACAATAACTTTGCCCCTCAATTGGGCGCGGCAATCTGTTCGGTCTGCGAAAATAATCGTGCAGCAGACAGCATCTGCTTCTATATTGGAAGCCTTGGAATTTCGGAAGAAAATCAATCTCTCCTGACCTCTTTGGCAGAGAAATACAGCCGGGAAATCCACTTTATTGAATTGGGCGACATCCGCTCTCTGATTGGATTTTCTTTTGACACCTCCGGTTGGAACCCCATCGTTTTGGCTCGCCTTGTTGTGGATAAACTGCTGCCGGAATCAGTGGAGCGCGTGATTTATCTGGACGGCGACACCATTGTTCGCGGCGATCTAAGGGACCTGTGGAACACGGATCTGAACGGCTGTATTATCGGTGCATCTGTAGAGCCCACTGTCAACCGTGCCCGCAAGGAATCTCTCGGCCTAAAGGGTCAGCACTACATCAATGCCGGCGTACTTCTCATTGATCTGGCCCGCTGGCGCAAGGAAAAAGCCGGCGAGCAGATTCTTTCCTTCTATGCTGCCCATGAGGGAAAGCTTTTTGCCAATGATCAAGATGCCATCAACGGCGCATTGGCAGGAAAGATCTACGCTCTTTCTCCCACATACAATTTCTACAACATCTTCTGGTATTATCCCTACCGGGTACTCTGCAAATTGGAAGCCCCGGCAGAATATTTCCCGAAATCCGTTCTGGATGATGCGCTGAAAGATCCGGCCATCATTCACTATCTGGGTGAAGACCGTCCCTGGCGGCGAGGCAACACCCACCGCTACACGGCAGACTATCAGCACTATCTCTCCCTCACCCCATGGAAAGACGCTCCCATGGAGGATGGCTGGCAAACCTATTTTTTCTGTTACAAACTGTTTCTCACTGTATTAAAGCCTTTCCCCATGCTGCGCTACCACATCATTGATGCTTTGATTCCCGCCTTCATGCGCTATCGCAAGCGTCAGCGACTGAAGGAGAAGCCCGCCAAATGAATTCCAAGAAACTTTCTGTTCAGCAAAATACTCTTTTAAACTCCTTCGGCTCCCTGTTCTATCTGGGCTGTCAATGGCTTCTTACCGTGTTAGTCGTCCGCCTTGGCTCGGTGGAGGATGGCGGAAATCTGTCACTGGCAATGTCTCTGACAAACATGTTCTTCACAATCGCCACCTTCGGCATTCGAGACTTTCAGGTTTCAGACTACCAGAACAAATACAGTCCGTCCCAGTATGTCACCACCCGTTTGATGACCTGCACAATTTCTTCCCTGATCTGCTGCGGTGTGGTGCTGCTGAACCAACATTACACCGGTCATCAGATTGCCTGTATTTTGTTTTACATGCTGTTCCGCGTATCTGAGGCATTGGTCGATGTGTTTCAGGCCATGGAACAAAAAGCGGAACGAATGGACTACAACTGCATTTCCTTTCTGCTCCGGGGCGTGTGTCTGCTGGGCGGCTTCTCTCTGATTCTCCATTTTAGCGGCAGCTTGGTGGCGGCTATTATCGGCATTGCCGTCACTTCCTTCTGTGTTGTGCTGGGCTTTGACTGGCCCACCTGCCGCAAGCTCTCTGGGTTTAAGTTGGAGTTTTCTTTCGCCGCCACGCGGCAACTGCTTTGGGAATGCGCACCCCTGATGTGCAATTCCTTTCTGACTTCCGCGATCGTCTCCATTCCCCGCAGTACATTGGAAAGCCTCTGGGGCAGCTATTGGATGGGAATTTACGGCTCCGTCGCCACTCCGGCCACCATTGTACAGTCCGCGGCCATGTGGCTGTACACTCCGGCAATTCTTGTGTTCACCCGTCACTACGTTGAACAAGACAAAAAGAATTTTTATGCCCTGTATCGCAAGATATGGCTGATCCTCGGCGGTGTGTTCGTTGCTGTATTTGCCGGTGCCGCTCTGTTGGGCCGCTGGGGTCTCGGTCTGCTGTTCAATGAAGAAGTCGTTGCCCACGTAGACCTGTTAATCCCTGTACTGGGTACCACGCTGCTGATTGCCATTTCGTACTTCCTCGGTGCCATGTTGACCATCGCCCGGCAGCTGAAGGTTATTCTGGCCACCAATGCTGTCGCTGCAGCGATTGCCGTTGTATTGTCCCGCCCCATCATCCAGACCTGTCAAATGAACGGCGTCAACTATGTGATTTACATCGCCATGGGAGCAAATGTCATTCTCCTGTTTATTGCCCTCACCCGCAAACTCCATCGATATTTCAAAAATTGCTAATGCTGCTGACCTGTCATCTCTCTGGCAGGTCATTGCATTTGCAACAAGAAAGAAGCTTTGATATGAACTCTTTTGTCTTCGCCTTGAACGCAACCCTCCCGATTTTTCTAATCATTCTGCTGGGTTGGTTCCTGATGCGGATTCACCTGCTGAATGACACCTTTTTAAAAGCAGCCGACCAATACGTGTTCAAATGCGCTCTTCCGGTCAGTCTGTTTCTCTCTATTGCAAAAATGGATCTTTATACCGACTTTAATCCCCGTTTTTGCCTGTTCTGTTTTCTGGTGACAACCGTTGTCTTCTTCGGTATCTGGGGCTGTTCCTTTTTGTTCCTGAAAAATCGGGCTCTAATCGGCGCCTTTTCTCAGGCTGCCGCCCGCTCCAGCGCCGCTATCCTAGGCATTGCCTTTGCAGTGAACATCTATGGCGATTCCGGCATGGTTCCCATGATGATCATCTCTGCTGTTCCTTTTTTCAACATCTATTCCGTTATTATTCTCACCTTTTCTCCCCAAGTGGACGAGCACGGTCACCTTCTGCCGAGCACTTCCAACGGAGGGGCGTTAATAAAAAAAGCCTGTCTCAACGTGCTGAAAAATCCCATTATCCTTGGTATTCTCATTGGAATTCCCTTTGCCCTGCTGCGAATCCCTCTTCCCACAGTGCTGAACAGTGCCCTCACTACCGTTGGCGGTACAGCCACCCCCATAGCACTTCTGGTCATCGGCGGCTCTTTCTCCGGTGCAGAAGCACTGAAAAAATGGAAACCGGCGGCGGCAGCTTCTCTGATCAAGCTGTTTCTTCTGCCTGCCCTGTTTCTCCCCGTCGCAGCTGCCCTTGGCTTCCGCAACAGCGAGCTGATCGCTATTTTGATCATGCTCGGCTCTCCCACCACGGTCAGCTGCTATGTGATGGCCAAAAATATGCACGGCGACAGCGTTCTGACCTCCAATGTGGTTGTTTTGACTACCCTCTTCTCCTCGATTTCCATCACCCTTTCCCTTTACATTCTTCGCAGTTTTGCTCTTGTATGAGCATTTTAGCTCTGCTATACTAACTCTGTAACTGCCCCACATCCGCGCCTGAGCGCAGAGAGGAATGCGATTTATGCCAACTGAAACCGTTCAAAAAGTAGTTGTAATTGGCCACAAAAATCCGGATACGGACTCGATTTGTTCCGCCATTGCCTATGCCGAGTTAAAAAACAAAACCAGTGATCTGGTCTGTGAGCCCCGTCGCGCCGGCATGCTCAATCAGGAAAGCGAATATGTTCTGCAACGCTTCGGTGTTGCTCCTCCCAGAATGTGCAATGATGTAAACCCAAAGATCCGCAACGTGGAATACCGCCACATCGACGGTATCTCCCGCTCCACCAGTATGCGCGAGGCTTGGACGATCATGCGCGATCAGCAGATTGATACGCTGGCAGTGGTCAACGAGGAGAAGGAACTGGAAGGTCTTATCACTGTGAAGGGCATTGCCATGGCGAACATGGACGTGTTCGACACAACGGTGCTAGCCAAGAGTCGTACCACCTATCGCAATATTCTTACCACATTAAACGGCACTATGCTCGTTGGAAATGCCGAATCGGTTTGCGACCCCAGAGCCCGGGTAATGATCGGCGCAGCCAGTCCGGAGACGTTGGAGAACATCATGCATCCCGGCGACATTGTCATTCTCTCCAATCGTTACGAAAGCCAACTCTGTGCCATTGAAATGGAGGCAAGCCTGATTATTGTCTGTCAGGGTGCTAAAGTTGGAAAAACCATTCTCAAGCTTGCAGAGGACAATGGGGTCGCCATTATGAGCGTTCCCTGCGACACCTATGCCGCCGGAAAACTGATCAGCCAATGTGCCCCCATTGAATACTTCATGGATACCGATGACCTTTTAAAATTCACCCTTGCCACTCCGGTTTCCGATGCCATCAGCGTAATGGCAAAGGTGCGCCACCGTTACTTCCCCATTCTGGACGAGGCCGGAAAATACTGCGGCATGCTTTCCCGCCGGAATATTCTGAGTCTGGAAAAGCGGCGCATTATTCTGGTGGATCACAACGAAAGCACTCAGGCTGTGGAAGGGTTTGAACAATCGGAAATTCTGGAAATCATAGACCATCACCGCATCGGCAACCTGGAAACTCCCGGTCCGGTTTACTTCCGCAACCAGCCGGTCGGAAGCACCTGTACCATCATTGCCCAGATGTATCAGGAAGCCGCAGTAGAAATCTCTGCTCCGATTGCCGGCCTGATGCTCAGCGCCATCCTGTCCGACACCTTAAAATTCAGCAGTCCCACCTGCACCCCTCTGGATCGCCGCGTTGCAGAGGCCCTTGCCAAAATTGCCGGTGTGGACATTGACGCCTATGCCGGTGAAATGTTTGAGGCCGGAGAGCGTCTGGACGGAAAAACACCGGAAGAAGTGTTTATGCAGGACTTTAAAATCTTCATGTGCGGCGATATTCGCTTCGGCGTAGCGCAGGGCAATTTCCTGACGGACACCAACCTTCACCGCGCCCAAACTATGTTGGCCGCCTACCTGCCGGAAGCACTGGTCAAGCAAAACGTCGAAGATCTGTACGTCCTGCTGACTGACATTCAGCATTCGGAAAGCACTGTCATCTGCTATGGTTCCCATGCAGCGGAGCTTCTGCAGACTGCCTTTGAAGTCTCGCCCCAAGACGACGGCAGCACGCTTCTTCCCGGAGTCGTCAGCCGAAAAAAGCAGTTCTTGCCGAAATTGATGGATGCCTATCAACAGCTCTGAAAAAAACAGCTCTCACGCCGACATTCGGCGCAAGAGCTGTTTTTTATAAGATTTTTCTGCTTATCGAATATAATAGACGTAATTTTCCTTGCGCGGTGCAGGCTCTGGCAAATCGCAGGCAGGATAGCCGACAATGCAATGTCCGATACCCACATAATCGCCTTCAATGCCAAGTTCTTTCAAAATTGCTTTGCCTTCTTCAGAGGCAAATTCCTGCTCGGCGCGGTGAATCCAGCAGCTTCCAAGCCCCTCTGCATGGGCTGCCAGCAACAGATTTCCCATGACCAGGCTGCCATCAAAAACACCGGTGGGACAATCCACAGGAACCAGAACAACCAGCACGGCCGGAGCTCCATAGAACGGATCGGCGTCGATTCCCATCACCTTGCGGTTCATTTCTGACAGCTTATCCCGCAGTTCCTTCTTTGTCACAGCCAGAATAATCGGAGACTGCTGTCCCATTCCCGTTGGTGCATAGGTACCTGCACGGCAAATTCGCTCAATCGCATCCTGAGGCACCGCATCCGGCCGATAACTGCGTATGCTGCGGCGCGTTTCCATCGCTTCCATTACTCGGTTCATAGAAATGACCTCCTTATTCCAGATAGGTTCATTATACCCCCTGGCACAATCCACCGCAAGGGGCTTTGAATTCTCCCCCTGCGAAGATTCCCGTTGTGCTTCCATGGCCAATTTTCCCTTTTTTCTGATAAATTTTACAAAAAAGACTACCGGTAAACTGACAACTACACACAAACATGCCGGAACAAATCCAAACAAAATATATGGATAAAAATAGTAAGATGGATTTCCAAAATTATACCGGACACTTACGAAATATTCCGGTATACAAAGCACAAACGGAACAATATAGCTCATCACAACTTTAAGTAGCGCCCAATATTGTGGATGCGGCTCTTCTTTGCCTGTACACGACACCATCGTGATTACTAAAACGGCAATTGGTCCTGAGAAAAATATCAACCTTTGGGCATGGATCCGAATCGGATACAGGATTGCTTCAAGCCCCCAAAAATCTCTTTCCACAGATGTATTGGTTACCGAGTACATCAGTCCATAGCCGATGGATAGATTAGCTACAATCAGTTCTGTTATAAGTGCAAGAATAATCATTGCAAATATATTCGAAATTCGATTGCATCGTTTCTTCATTCTTCTCACCATTTTTCACTTTGCGAGTACTTACCAGACGCATAACAAACTGCTTTTCCATAAAACGGTCCATATGTATATTTAACTCCTGAATTTTGGTATTGCACTTTAAGGCTGAACTTTGCTTTAAATGTGGCTGAGCTCCTATCCGATGAAATTGTGGGGGTTGGAGTCGATGTGCTTACCTGGGTGTAATGAAAATCATCGCCTGGTGAAAAACTAACGCTTAACTTCGGGGTCTCGCACCGAACAATCTGTTGGGTACTGTCATTTACAGTATACGTGCAATAAATGTAGTATGTAACCTCAGCGCGCTTTCCTTCAAAAAATTCGGGCATATTAAGCACTGTGCTGTATCCTACCTCGTGCTCATATGTAACCAACATGGCGCTGCGGGTTGTCCTGTCGCCCGTTTCATCTACTTTTGTCATCTTATCCCATGATATAGTATAATTATTC
>CAVLAO010000001.1:79642-148074 GCA_963660915.1 Bacteroides sp. CAG:927
ATTATTCTCTGCAATATAATCATACAACGCTTCAAAGTCTGCATCAGAATAAAATGTACTGGTACTTTGTAAAAAAGCTTCTGTACTATCGTTCCCATCCATATCAAAAACAGTATATCCTGTTGAATTTTCAAAAACTTCCGACCACAACTGAATGAAATCTTCGGACGGACCGTCCGTTGCCTCTGCAGCAAACACATTATCACTCATTGTTGCAACTATAATCGAACTCAGAAACATAACTATCGATACTTTATAGAATTTTTTCATTTCTATCACTCCTTTTCTATAACGAAAATCACCAATACTTTGTCACCTTACCGCTTGTATTCCCACGAATATGCCCTTGTATGGGTCCACACACGATTTTATCCAACGGAATATAGGTTCCGTTTATCTCGTAAACTACACAAACTTTGAATGATGCGCTAAAATCAACTGTTTTAGAATCTGAACTAATACTCTGACTTGTCGAACTGCTCTCAAGATAGCAAGGATAATTACTTCCAGAAATAAACTGATCAATATCCAACTCTGCGTCTGTTTTCGAAATAATCTTATCATATCCGTCATTAACGGTATATGATCCTCTGACCGTATATTTTACGCCAGCTGTTGTTCCTCCGTAAAGTTCAGAAATATCGATCTGTTTGTAGAAAGTATGGCTGATTGTATACGTCAAGAAAGTTGCTCTGGATGACACATTCATAATTTTCTGATCCGATGAATCCCATTCCAACGTACAATCGTTATCCATAACATAGGCGAAAATACGATTAAAAATACCTTCACTGTAGTCCGCGTAATATGTCTTCCAAAATTCTGTTGTCATGTCCGTCCCGTCTTTATTTATAACCCAGTATCGATTCTGATTTTCAAAGAAGTCCGAATATACTTCAACAAAGTCCTGATTTGGTGTTACCTTGCTCCAGTCCGTAATCGGTTCTGATGCGCATGCCGACATAATCAACATTGAAACGGTAGCAACGGCAACCGTCGTGATTCTCATTGCAATTGTCTTGATCTTCATAAAAATCCTCCCTGTCATTTTCAATTTAATATGTTTTCCATTGCATTCTTATCCTTTGGCGCTACCGCCTTCCTGATAGTTATTTTAACCATAATAGTTATTACTTGCTACATCAATTTCCACATTTTCTTTATTTTTGTTAGCTATTACCAATTTAAAACTTGTGAATATAGTGATAATAACTAAAACCCGCATGCAACCCGTAAAACATCCCCCCTTACCCCACTAAATTCTGGCACAATGCAATACTTTATCGTGCAAATTATCGTGCAAAAATTCTTTTGCAAACACTGAAACCTGCGGAATAAATTTATTTTTTTCTTCCGGTTATGCTTCTATTGCCCTGCACAAACGCGCAGAAAATTATCACATCTTTTACAAAGTTACTTTTCCATAATTTCTATTGACTAAAAAGTTAGACATTGGTACTATATAGATAGTATGCATTTTATTTTTTGAAAAAGGAGATTTTGTTCTATGGGTTTAACGCAAGAACAGACTGCAGCGCTGTCAAAAAAGCGCTGGGTCATTCTAATTGCAAGCTGCCTGATCAATCTGTGCATTGGCTCCATGTACGCCTGGAGCAGCCTGTCTGCACCGATGGCAACGGAACTCGGTGTTGAGACCAGTGCCCTGGCTTCTGTGTTCTCCACCGCCAACGCAGTCGGCTTCATCACCATGATCATCGGTGGTCTGCTGAACGACAAGTACGGTCCCCGCTGGGTCATGTTTGTCGGCGGCCTGATGTTCGGTCTGGGTATGTTCACCTGCGGCTTTGCCAAGAGCGTAGGCAACCTGACACTCAGCTACGGCATCATTCTCGGTTTGGGTCTCAGCCTTGTGTATGGCTGCACCATCAGCAACACCATCAAGTTCTTTCCCGACAAGCGCGGCATGGTCGGCGGCATGACTACCGCCTTCTACGGTATCAGCTCCGTCATCTTCGCTCCTGTGGCTGACGCCCTGAGCAACGCCTTCGGCGCCCGCGCCACCTTTAAGATTCTGGGTGTCCTGTTTCTCGTCATCATCTGCGCCGGCTCCTTCATTATGCAGAAGTGCCCCGCCGGCTTCGTGCCCACCGGTTATGTTGCTCCCGCTCCTGTCTCCGGCAAGAAGATCAGCGACAAGACCCCTGTTGAGATGCTGAAAATGCCCATCTTCTACGTCATGCTGCTGATGCTGACCTGCGGCGGCACCTTCGGTATGATGATCATCTCCCAGGCCAAGGGCATCGCCGTCAACATGGTGAACGCTGCCCCCGCCACTGCCACCCTGTTCGTCAGCGTGCTGTGCCTGTTCAACACCGCCGGCCGTCTGGTCGCCGGTTCTCTGAGCGATAAGCTCGGCCGCATCAACACCCTGACCATCGCTCTGGTGGTCGCCCTCGTCGGTCTGGCTGTCCTGCTGGGTGCGAGCCTGACCGCCGCCCTGCCCCTGTTTGCTGTGGGCGTTATCCTGATCGGCATCTGCTTTGGCACGTTCATGGGCGTGTTCCCCGGCTTCTGCACCGACCAGTTCGGTCAGAAAAACAACACCGTGAACTACGGTATCATGTGGATCGGCTTCTGCCTGGCCGGCATCGTCGGTCCCACCATCCTGACCAAGGTGCACAATGCAACCGGTACTTACACCATGGCGTTTGTCATCTCCCTGTTCATCGCTGTGGCCGGTCTGGTATTGACCTTTGTCTATCGTGCAATGGTCAAGAAACACTGATTCTGTTTCGCTTCATTTGGCGTGACTCCTTCGAGTCACGCCTTTTTTTCATAAAAAAGGACGCAACCCAAGGCTGCGTCCTTTTTTACAAGAAATCCATTGATCAAATTTTACCGGAACATGTCGAGATCCAGGCTGACCTGTCCCGGGCCGGGCAAGTTCATGCGGCGCTTTCGGTTTGAGGAGTACTCCAACTTTGCTGTCACACGATCCAGGTCATGATGCTCCAGTGCCACGCGATAGGCGTGAATATTTTCCTCCAGACGAATGACCACCTTGGTCAGTGCCTCCGAATTCAACGTCATCAGCTCTCTCCACAGCGGCACATCCAGCGCCGCCACACGGGTGCAGTCCCGGAACGAACCGCCTTCAAAGCCCTTGCATTGGAACAGCTCTGCATCATCGCATACGGAAAGCGCAATAATATGCATCAGCTGGCTGGTATAGGCGATAATGTCGTCATGCCGTTCCGGCGTAGTCTCCACCACATCTGCCGCTCCAATGTAGTCTGCTATCCGATGCATCAGGGCAACATGTTCCTTTGTACTGGTCTCTCGCGGCGTCAAAATAAAGTGGCAGCGCTGAAACAGCTCCGGGAAAGAATTTTCAATGCCGGAAAATTCCGTACCTGCCATCGGATGACAGCCAATGAAATCTACATTCTCCGGCAGCACCTGAGCCGCCTTCATAATTGCCGTTTTGATTCCGCAAACATCGGTCACGAGACTGCCCGGGCGGAACACATCCTTATATTCTTTCATATAATTTACCACAACGCTGGGTGCAGTGCACAGAAACGTCACATCTGCCTCTGCCAGTGCGCTGCGGGCATCCAATGTGGTTCGGTCGCATACATTGTGAGCATCTGCATAATCCTTTGTTTCCTGCCGCCGGACTACACCGACTACTTCATAGTCTTCAAATCCCCGCAGTGCGGCTGCAAGTGATCCTCCGATCAAACCAAGTCCCACGACTGCAATCACTTTTTTCATGTTCCATGCACCCTTTTCTGCGGCGCCGCCGCATGATCTTATCGGTTGTTACTTTAGCACTTTTTATTGATAGAGTCAAATTCATTTCCTACCCTTGAACAAACAAAGAGCTGACCTTTTCGTCGTCAGCTCTTTGCATTTTTATTTATCGGAACACTTATTGATTCCACTGATTGTTGTCATTTTCAAAGGGATTTTTCGGGTGTTCCCAAGCACTTTCGTCGTCTATCGTCCGTGTCTGGTTATAATAAGGCTGATCCCCTGCACCATTTCCTTCCTGCACCGGCGGTACTTTCCGTTCTAAAAGGAAGAGATAAAAGCCTGCCTCTGTCAGGGTGATATATGCGGTCAGATACATGGAAATCACCGTATCTGCAATCAGTGTCAAAATTGTGACAATCATACTTGGCACAGAAAGTGCTCCAAACACTCCGCTCACAACACTGACAACAACTGTGCAGAGAATTTGCCATCCGATAAAGGAAAGATCCACAATGAACAGTTCAAATTTGCGTCCGACCATCATCTGTTTGCTGCGGCGAATCGCTTCCAGTGCAGAAATATCCGGATCATCCAGCAAGACATACTCCGCCATACGATAGCGGTAATACGCGATAAACCCGGGGAAAACAAGCAGAAGAGACCAGAGATAAATGAAGATGCACTTCAAAATTTCCATCCAGATAATCTTTGCTGCAAGATAGAAGTAAGAGAACAGATCCTCATATCCGCCTTCCTCCCCCCGCATGCGGTGCAGTGCATAGGCACTGTAACCGAATCCTACAACGATGGAATAGAACAGGATCACCAGTGCTACCAGAATGGCCCACTTTGCAGAGGCCACCGTCAAGTTGGAAAAAACCTGCTGCAGCATGGCATCAATCGTACTTTCAGACACCGTGGCAGACCCATCCAGAATAACCGACCATTGCTGAAGATTGGCGGAAACAGCATTAAACGGGTTGGGCAGAATGACATCTACAATCTGGCTGACCCAGGTAGTTGCCAGTAAAAAAACAAGTGTTACTTTCCATGGCGCAGGATTCCCTTCCCGCAGCATATGCTTTGTCCGTTGTTTTACGGCGCTTCGATTAAACATTTTTTGAAGCCACCTCCTTGATTTTTTCAGTATATCATAACGCCTGTCTCTTTGCAACGCAGAAGAGAACCGCCCGCTGCTTTTGCAGCGGGCGGCTGAATCGGATCTGTTAAAATCAATCCTCAGGATCGACAAACTCGTCGGAATCCATGTACTTGACGCTCTCCATGCCGGCGATACGACCGGAGTTCAGTGCATAGGACATAGTGGAACCCGGATTATAGAAGCAATAAGAATCCGCAAAAACAGTAGCAGAGTCTGTGCCGCAGGCATACAGACCGGGGATGGGATCCAGATCATTGTTCAGAACCTGCATGTTCTCATTGACCTGAATGCCGCCCAGAGAACCATAACCGGAGGGGAAGTGGCGGGCCACATAATAGGGAGCTGTGGTAATCGGCTTCAGGAAGCGATGATCCTTTGTAAACTGCCAGTCATAGCCGTTTGCAAAGCCATTGCACATAGCGTTGTACTCTTCAATCGTCTTCTTCAGGTTGGCCAGATTCACACCGGTCACCTCAGCGACCTCCTCCAGGCTCTGGCACTCAAAGAAGTTGCGCTCAATGTTGTCACCATAGGACACTTCCTTGTCGTCACTGGCAAAGACGCTGTTTTCCGCAGCGGACTTCACGCCGGAGAAGTACAGTTCCTTCTCATGCTCCCACTGATCCATGTTCTTGATGCCATGGTGGTAGGTAATGTAGTCCAGACCGTGCTCCTTGTAGTAATCAACAATGGTAGAGTCGATGATGGTGATGCCCATGTGCTTCTTCTGCTGCAGCAGAGAGTTGCCGGTGTAGGTGGTGTTGTCCATCAGCGCCTCGTTGAAGAAACGCTTGCCGTCCAGGTTGACCATCAGGTTGGGCTGACGCATGACCTCGGACAATGTCTTAAACACGTCGGTGGTGCCGGGCGTGTTATAGGTGACTTCCATGTTGACTGCAGCCTTCTTACCGCCGATAGCCCAGACCATGTTCATGCCGTCGCCGTCGATGCCGGGGATACGGAAGGTGAACATATCTTCGCCCCACTTCCAGCCCATGTACTTCTCGATCATGTCAACGTTGTTGCCCATGCCGCCGGTGGCCACGATTACGCAGTTGCAGAGGCATTCGATCTCTTCGCCGTCGTCGGTAACGGCGATAACGCCGCGCACCTGACCCTGAGAGCCGGTCAGAATTTCCTTGACAGAGGTGTGCAGCTCGATCTCAACGCCGATTTCCTTTGCATACTCATGCATCTTCTGGATCATGGTAGAAGCGCAGCGCTCGGTGGGCTTGGTGGTACCGGGAGCCTTGACCATGTGCTGCGTGCAGTGAGAATTCTTGAAGTACTTGAATACGCCCAGGAACTCAACGCCCATCTTCTGAATCCACTCCACCGTGCTGGCAGACATGTTGAACCAACGGCGCACCAGCTTTGCGTCGGAACGCCAGTGGGTATATTCCATGAAGAAGTTAAAGGCATCGTCCAGCGTAAAGTCGTTGGTCATGTTCTCCTTCTGCAGCTGGGACTCGATTGCCAGGAAGGCCATGCCCATATTGGCCGCGCCGCCAACCGTTCCGCTCTTTTCAAAAGCGACGACAGTGCCGCCACCGGTTGCGTTCAGAGATTCCTGCGCCTGAATGGATGCGGCCAGACCGGACATACCACAAGCAACAACTACGACATCTGCTTCCATCTGTCTCATTGTGAAATTCCTCCTTAGATTTTTAATTACTCATATTCCTCTATCTTACACCGCAGGAGTGCGGAGTAATACAAACTTAGCCTCTGCGGCGACGACGGCCTCCGCCGCCGGCAGCGGCGGCACCAAAGCTGCCCACAGGCACTGGATCGGTCGGCAGCGGCGGCTTGACGAGACCGGCCTTTTTGATTGCACCAACCGGGCAGGCAGAGATGAATGCATCCTGCTTCATTTCCAGAAGATCCTTCTTCACCACATGAATCATGCCTGCGCCGCCGGCAATTGCATTGTCCGGCGCAGCTTCCAGACATTTTCCGCAGCCGTTGCAGACGGCGGGATCGATGTAAAGGGTGTAGCATGCAGGACATTCCATTGCCTTGCAGCGCTTACGGGTAAGGTGGTCATACCACTCATCGTAGTGGCTTTCCAGGGATGCCTGAATGCACTGCGCCGTGCGGACAGAAAGTTCACACTCGTTGGCACGGATAATCAAATCGCAGATATCCTTCAATAAATCCAGATCCTCAACACTGCCGCGACCGTTGGAAATATCCTCCGGAATCAGGTAGAGCTGATACATACCGTCGCGGCAGAACGTTCCGTGACCGCAGATCGCTGTATGTGCCTTGCGGGCAATACGGGTGGCCTGACAAACCGGGCAAACACCTTCTGTACCCTGCGCAATTTCCTCCACGGTGGGCAAACCCTCCGCAGTGATCTCACAAATTTTCTTCATGTTTGTCCCCCCTATCAATATTCCGTCCAAAGCTTTGTGCGCTTGATTTGCAGGCGCAGCGGGCACTTCAGGCAACGAGCCGCTTCTGCCTTTGCCTGTTCCTCGGTGAAGTTGTTGTCCACCTTAACAAAGGAGCACTTACGCTCGTCGCAGGGGGTAATATTTGCACTCTGGCGGGGCAGTTGAGCGAAGCCTTCCACCTGACCGATATAGGGATCCGGCTTTGCCACTTCTACCAGCTTCTCCTCGATGTTGCCATCGCCGCCCAGTGCCTTGTCAATTTCAGCCGCCGCCTCACGGCCGCCGGCAATGGCGCTGATCACACTCTTTGTGCCGGTAATCACATCGCCGGCAGTGTAAACGCCTTCCAGGCTGGTGCGGAGACCGGACTTACCCGTGGCAGGATCTACAGGATACCCGGGACGGTTGATCTCAAGTCCGAACTCCGCTGTCAGGTTGGTCTTCTGACCGGAAGCGTAGACAACCACGTCGCAGGGCACAAATACTTCTGTATTTTCAACTTTATCTACTTCCAGCCCATTGGGACCAAAGCGGAAACCGGAAATCGCAAAGCAGTTCAGACCGGTCACGTTGCCGTTCTCATCCTGCGTAAAGCCAGTGTTGGAGTAGCCGGAATAGAGCTTTACGCCCTCTTCTGCAGCCTGTTCAATCTCTTCGTCATCTGCCGTCATCTGCTGGCGGTTTTCCAGGCAAACCACGCTGACTTCAGCCCCCAGACGAATGGAGGAACGCGCTACGTCGTAGGCCACGTTGCCGCCGCCATAGACCAGCACCTTTACGCCGGGACCGATTTTCGGTGTGGTTTCTTTGCCCATGGAGATGTCCCGCAGCACATCCAGCGCAGTAGCCTCCTGGGCAGAGTTATGGTTATCCACCGGGATAATCTTGCCTTCTGAGGCACCCACAGCCACCAGAACCGCATCATAATCTGCCTTCAGTGCCTTTACATCGGTAACGGTCTGGCCGGTGACAATCTTCACCCCCGTCTCAGCAATGACATCGACTTCCTTCTGCACCTCATCGCGAGGCATACGATAGCCAGGAATACCATAGCTGAGCATACCGCCGCAGGTAGGATATCGCTCAATCAAGGTCACATCATGACCCTTCTTGGCCAGATAGTACGCCGCCGTCAGGCCGCAGGGACCGCCGCCGACAACTGCAACCTTCTTCCCGGTTGCCGGTGCCGTCTTTGTGTACTGTGCGCGCCAGGACTGGGTCTTATCGTGCAGTGCGGCGAAGAGCTTCAGCCCCTTGATATCCACTGCCCCGTTCAGACCGTTGCGCTTGCACTTCTTCTGGCAATAGCTGGTGCAGACATATCCCAGAGAGGTGGGGAAGGGAACCTTCTCACGGATGGTAGCAACCGCTCCGTCATAGTCGCCGCCGGCGATCTGACGCAGGTACTGGGGAATATTGATCTTTGCAGGACACTCTGCAGAGCAGGGAATCAGTGCCTCTTCCCGCACCAGATCCTTACGGAAGGTACCCTCCCGATCCTGCAAAGCGCCGGTGGGACATACCTCAACGCAAGCTCCGCAGAAGCGGCAGCCGGAAGCATCCAGAGGCAGGTCATTCAACGTGCCAATGTAGGTCTCTCCGTCCTTTTTCTGGTAGTCCAGCACCTTCACGCCGCGCACATCGCGACATACCCGCACGCAGCGGCCGCACTGAATGCAGCGCTCCATCTCCCGGTCGATCAGCGGATTGACCGTGTTGATCTTATTGGTCTTCTTGGTAACATGGCGCATGCTCGGGTTGACGCTGGCATTCAGATACTGGAACAGTGCCTGCAGTTCGCAGTTACCAAAGCTGCGGCAGCCGCCGCAGTCGCCGGGGTGGCCGGCAAACATAAAGTTCATTGATGCACGGCGCAGACGATCCAGCTGCTCGCTCTTCGTCTTTACGTGCATTCCCTCTGCAACCTTTGTGTTGCAGCTGGTAACAGGTTCATTTCCATCGATCTCTACCACACAGAGCTTGCATCCGCCCTGGGGCTCTAAATCCGGATGGGAACAGATATGGGGCACATAGATCCCCGCATTCAGGGCCGCGTTGAGAACGCTTGCGCCCTCTTCCGCCTCCACTTGAACATCATCAATCCAAAGATTTACTTTTCCCACGCTTCTTTTACCTCACATTCCTATATTCCTCTTTTTGTTGACACACCAAAATCCCCATTTCAGGCGTGGCAAATCTGGCCGCTCAGCTGCAGCCAGATATTAACGGCATCATTATACATCATTTGTTGTGGAAACGCTACATATTTTTGTGGAAATCATAATTCTTTTTTTTGACTTCTTTCATAACAAAACTGCATAAATCCCATTGCAATTGGCGTAATTCTTGACAGTCCAGCCCTTGCTACTTTATAATAAAATGTAAGTTTATATGTACGGTGAGGAATTTTTTATGGCCAGACAAACGGCAAAGAAAAAACAATACGACAACGAGGCGATCTCCTCCCTGAAGGGTGCAGACCGGGTGCGAAAGCGTCCCGGCGTTATTTTTGGCTCGGATGGATTAGAGGGCTGCGAGCACGCCGTCTTTGAAATACTTTCCAACGCCATTGACGAGGCCCGCGCCGGTCATGGTACCCGCATTATCGTTACACGGTATGCTGACCGCTCCATTGAGGTGGAGGATTTCGGCCGCGGCTGTCCGGTGGATTGGAACAATGCGGAACAGCGGTACAACTGGGAGTTGGTGTTCTGCGAGCTCTACGCCGGCGGAAAATACGACAACGCCAATGGTGACACCTATGAATATGCACTGGGTCTGAACGGACTCGGCTCCTGCGCCACCCAGTACGCTTCGGAATATTTCGATGCCACTATTTATCGCGACGATAAAAAATATACGCTTCATTTCGAAAAAGGTGAAAATGTAGGCGGTTTGCACTCTGAAGACGCTCCCCGACACAAAACCGGTTCAAAATTCCGCTGGAAGCCGGATCTGGATGTGTTCACCGATATTTCCATTCCGGTGGAATACTATCTGGACATCATGAAGCGGCAGGCAGTGGTTAACCCCGGCGTCACCTTTGTGTTCCGGAATCAAAGCGGCACCTCCTTTGAAACCACGGAGTTCTTTTATGAGCGGGGCATTCAGGACTACGTGTCGGAATTGGTGGGCGATCAGGGCATTACCACTCCGGTTTTCTTTCAGACCGAACGCGTTGGCCGGGATCGCCCGGACAAACCGGATTACAAGGTAAAGCTGAGCATTGCCCTGTGCTTCTCCAACCAGATCAATCTGATTGAGCACTATCACAACTCTTCCTGGTTAGAGCACGGCGGCTCTCCGGACAAGGCCATGCGCTCTGCTCTGCTCAGCGCCATCGACAGCTATCTGCGCCAACAAAACAAATATAATAAAAACGAAGCCAAAATCACGTGGGCAGATATCCAGGACTGCCTTGTGTTTGTTTCCAGCAACTTCTCCACCCAGACAAGCTACGAAAATCAAACAAAAAAATCCATCACAAACAAGTTCATTCAAGAGGCCATGATTGATTTTTTGAAGGAACAGATGGCGGTTTACTTTACGGAAACACCTGCCGATGCAACCCGCATTGCCGATCAGGTGCTGATCAACAAGCGCTCCAGAGAACGGGCCGAATCCACCCGCGTTTCCATCAAGAAAAATCTGACTGCCAACCTCGACCTGAGCAATCGTGTGGCAAAGTTTGTGGACTGCCGTTCCAAAGATGTGGGCCGTCGGGAACTATACATTGTGGAGGGTGATTCCGCATTGGGCGCCTGCAAGCAGAGCCGTGACGCAGAATTTCAGGGCATCATGCCGGTGCGCGGCAAAATTCTGAACTGTCTCAAAGCGGATTACAACAAAATTTTCAAAAGTGAAATTATCACTGACTTACTGAAGGTCATGGGCTGCGGTGTGGAACTCCACGGTGTAAAGAAAGCCAAGGATCTGCAGGCATTCAACCTGGAAAATCTGCGCTGGAATAAGATTATCATCTGCACCGATGCCGATGTGGATGGCTATCAGATTCGCACATTGATCCTGACCATGCTCTATCGCCTGACCCCTACCCTGATCAATGAAGGGTTTGTCTATATCGCAGAATCCCCCCTCTATGAAATCACCTACAAAGAGGACACCTGGTTTGCCTACTCCAACCGGGAAAAGGATGATCTCATCAACGGGGAGCTGGCTGGAAAAAAATGCTCCATCCAGCGCTCCAAGGGTCTTGGTGAAAATGAGCCGGACATGATGTGGCTGACCACCATGAATCCTGCCACCCGCCGACTCATCAAGGTAATGCCTACCGATGCGGAACAAACCGCCCGCACCTTTGATCTTCTGCTGGGGGATAACCTGCAGGGTCGAAAAGACCACATTGCTGAGGACGGACATCGGTTCCTTGAATTAGCGGACATTTCTTAAGCGCTTTTCAAATGCGACAACCCTTTGATATTGCTGCCTTTGGCAAAGAATAAGAGGACATGAATTAAATGGCAAAGAAAAAACGAACCGGCGGCGAACTGCACCGGACAGATAATCCCCACGTAAAGGGTCTGCGGGCGGATGTATTGGAACAGCCCATTGTCGAAACTCTGGAATGGAACTACATGCCTTATGCTATGAGCGTGATTATTTCCCGCGCCATCCCGGAAATTGACGGGTTCAAACCCAGTCACCGCAAGTTGCTGTACACAATGTATCAAATGCATTTGCTGAACGGCAACCGTACCAAAAGCGCCAACATCGTCGGCCAGACCATGCGGCTGAACCCGCATGGCGACGCCGCTATTTACGACACCATGGTGCGCCTGTCCAGGGGCTACGGCGCACTGCTCAATCCCTACGTCGACAGCAAGGGAAACTTTGGTAAAGTATATTCCAGAGATATGGCCTGGGCTGCAAGCCGTTATACGGAAGCGCGGCTGGACCCTATCTGCAGCGAATTTTTCCGTGACATCGACAAAGACACCGTTGATTTTGTAGATAACTACGATGCCACCATGAAGGAGCCTTCCCTCCTTCCCACCACATTCCCCAATGTGCTGGTAAGTGCAAACCAGGGCATTGCCGTCGGTATGGCGTCCAACATCTGCGGTTTCAACCTTGGCGAAGTCTGCGACGCCACCATCGCCCGCATCAAGCATCCTTCCTCTGATCTGACCGCAACCTTGAAAGCTCCCGACTTTTCCACCGGCGGTCAACTGCTGTACGATGAAAAGGAGATTGAAAAAATTTACTCCACCGGCCGCGGATCCTTCAAAGTGCGTTCCAAGTGGCGGTATGACAAGACCGAAAATGTGATTGAAGTCTATGAAATTCCCTACTCCACCACCATCGAGGTCATCATGGACAAAATTGTGGAGTTGAACAAAGCCGGAAAAATAAAGGAAATTGCAGATCTCCGGGATGAAACCGATCTCAGCGGTCTGAAACTGGCCATTGATCTGAAACGCGGGGTAGATCCGGACAAGCTGATGCAAAAACTCTACCGTCTCACCCCTCTTCAGGACAGCTTTGCCTGCAACTTCAACATTCTGATTGCCGGTATGCCCCGGGTTATGGGCGTGGGGGAGATTCTGGATGAGTGGACCGCCTGGCGCACCGATTCCATTCGCCGCCGCTCCTACTATGACATGCAAAGGAAGGAGCAGAAGCTGCACCTTCTCCAGGGCTTGAAGCAGATTTTGTTGGACATTGACAAAGCCATCAAAATCATCCGGGAAACCGAATCCGACGCTGAGGTCGTGCCCAATTTGATGATCGGTTTCGGCATCGACGAGGTGCAGGCTGACTTTGTAGCGGAAATCAAGCTGCGCAACATCAACAAGGAGTACATTCTCAAGCGCACTGCCGAGGTGGATGAGCTGGCCGACCAGATTGCTGATCTGAAGGATCTGATCGCCTCACCCAAGCGGCTGCAGAAAGTTATCATCGACGAGCTGACGGAAGTAAAGAAAAAATATGCCTCTCCCCGCCGCACGGAGATTCTCTATAACGTTCCGGAGGAAACTGTGGAAGAAGAAGAGGAAGTTCCGGATATTCCCGTGAATCTTTTCCTTTCCAAAGAAGGCTACTTCAAGAAAATTACCCAGCAATCCCTGCGCATGGCATCGGAGCAGAAATTCAAAGAAGGGGATCAGCTCTATCTCAGCTGGGAAGCCAGTAACCGGGATGAAATGTTGGTCTTCTCCGATCACCAGCAGTGCTATAAGACAAAACTTGCGGACTTCACACCCACCAAAGCCAGCGCTATGGGCGATTATCTGCCCACCAAATTGGGCATGGATGAGGGAGAAGGCATGTTCTGGGCCTGCATTCCGGGAGATTATTCTGCACATATCCTGTTCGTGTTCGAAAACGGAAAGGTTGCCCGGGTTCCCCTGTCCGCCTATCAGACGCAGGGCAATCGCCGCCGCCTGACCAACGCCTACTCCGACAAATCTCCTTTGGTTGCCTGCCTGCTCCTTACCGAGGATCAGGAAGTTGTGCTGACCTCCACAGAGGGACGCGCCGTAATCTTCAATTCCGCGTCTCTTGCCCCGAAAACCACCCGCTCTACACAGGGTGTGTCGGTTATGACGTTGAAACCGAAGTGGCACGTTGCCTCCGCCCGATTCCTGACCGACTGCAGCATTGTCAACGCTCCCCGCTACCGCTCCCGTTCTTTGCCCGTGGCCGGTGCTCTGCTGAAACCGGAAGACAAAGGGGAAGAACAACTGACTCTAATCTAAACAGCAAGGTGATTTTCATGGCAGACATTGAAAAACTGCGTAAAAATCTGGAACGGGAAGGATTTCTCGTCTCTGTATTTGATTCTGCGAACGAAGCTTCCGCCTACCTCAATTGCAAAATTGACGGTACTCGCGTCGGGTTTGGCGGAAGCCAGACCGTGCGGGACATGGGACTGTACGAGCAGCTCTGTTCCCACAACGACTGCCACTGGCACTGGGACAAGGTAAACAACATTATCCCCGAAGAGGCAACCACAGCCCCGGTTTACATCACTTCCCTCAATGGAGTCAGTGAAAACGGCGAGCTGATTAACATCGATGGCGGCGGCAATCGGGTTGCCTCCACTCTCTACGGCCATGAGAAAGTATATTTCATTATTGGGGAAAACAAAATTGCTCCGGATTATGACGCCGCTCTCTGGCGCGCCCGCAACATTGCCGCTCCTCTGAATGCCAAGCGCCTGGAGAAAAAAACGCCCTGTGTAAAGACCGGTCAATGCATGAACTGTTCTGCTCCGGAACGGATCTGTCGTGCGCTGGTCGTATTGTGGGACAAGCCCGCTCTGATTCCGGAAGCAGAAGTCGTAATTATTCGGGAAAATCTCGGCTTTTAAGCCCTAAAAGGAGAGGACAAAAAGATGAAGCGTTGGATTGCAGCCCTACTCTGTGTTGTTCTTTTGCCGACCATGTTAACCGGCTGCAGCTCCATCTTTGACCGGGATTACGCCTCTGTCACGCCCCACCAGGAGCAGGCTGCTTCCGATGAAGATGCATCCATTCTACGCGCAGAGACCTATGCCGAGCTTGTCAGCTGCGTGCAGCATTTCGTTTCCATGGGGCAGTCCATCGGTACCGTTCATGTATACCAATACTCCGGTGACATCGACACGGACTTGCAGACCGCCAGCAATGAGGTGCTTCATGAAGATCCTCTGGGTGCCTATGCTTTGGAAAACATCACCTACACCTGCTCCCGCATCGTTTCCTACTACGAATGCACTTTTTTCCTCACTTTTTGCCGGTCAATGGAAGAAATCTCCTCTATCAAAAGTGCCTATGGCTGGGGTGCGATCCGTGAACAAATCTCCGATTCCTTAGCCGGCTTTCAGCCGTCCCTCACTTTGCGAACCTCCAGTTTTTATGCTGATTCTGCTCAACTCTATGCTTTGGCGCAAACTGCTTACTACGATGCCCCGGCAACTGCACTCGGCTATCCTGCAGTTGCTGTCAGTATCTATCCGGAGTCGTCGAACACCAGCCGTTATCGGATTATCGAAATCACTTTTTCTTATGCCAACACTCAGTCCACTCTGAAAAAGCGTGCGGAAGCCGTTGCCGCCCGGGCCGCTCAACTGGCAGGTGTGGAATCCGCTGCTGATGCAACTGTTGCAGTCCTGCTCCGCTCGCGCCTATTAGCCGTCACAGAATATGATGAGAACGGATCCTCCAGCGTTTACAGTGCGTTAATTCTTGGAAACGGAAACAGCGAAGCTATCGGCATGAGCTATGCCCTGCTCTGCCGCCAAGCCGGTATATCCTGTCAGTTGGTGCAGGGCACTTGGAACGGAACGCCTCATAGTTGGAATATCATCGAGCTTAATGGGCAGTATTGGCACGTTGACTTGACACTTGGCGACACGGAAGGCGCCCGTTATACCGATGAGGAAATGAACTCCCTCGGATATCAGTGGTCTCAGGACGACTACCCCACTTGCTCCGGAACCGTTGATTCTGAAATTGAAACGGAAAAAGTTGAAAATATGTAGGTCTGTCCATGATGTGTGACAGAAAAAGCGGAAAGATGAGAGTACCTGTTTCGGCGAACGGCAATCGAGTGGACACATAGACAAATTGATGTATTCCCTATTCCGGATGAACTGCACCCCACTGTTAGACATTGTATCATACTGTCTAACAGTGGGGTGCAGTTCACTTACATTCAAAGTCTTAATCTCTTCTTTACTATACCCTATAAGGTTTTATTTGTTGATTTTTAATTACCACCTTATGTGACCGTTAGCAAAATAGAATGATCACTTCTATCTCTTATTTTTCTGCTGCTTCCGCACTAAATACGGCAGAAACCCGGTTGCCGCCTAAGGACAACCGGGTTTCCCGATATGCTGTGCCTCGCAGTTTTCTGCGAGGCTGAAATTTTCCGTTCAGCCCTCTGAAACAAAGAAGAAGCTCTCTTCTTCGCTGTCTCCGAACAGGTTGTAATATTGCAGCATTTCATACTGTTGCAGAAGTTCCTGTTCCTCCTCACTGAGGCTGTCCTCCATGCCGTCGCCAAGAATACGTCCGTCCGTCATGGTGTAGCCAATGCGGGTAATTGATGCGAAGGTTTCGTTCACATGGCTCAGGAACTTCATCCAGCCGGTTTGAGGATAGCCTGCGGTCTGACTGGCCAGATTGCCTAAAAAGCTGGCACCGACTAGCACATCATCCTCTTCTTCGATATCAAAGTTTGCCCAAATAAAGAAAGGCGTCACATACTGTGCCAAGAGCTCTTCATCGGTTCTGTCATCCAAATCCTTGCTATAGATGTCTTTATAGAGGTTATTGCTCAAAGGCGGCTGATGATCGCCAAAGAAAAGAATCACTGTCGGCTCTTCCACTTCGCTGTAATGCTCAATCAATTCCTGAAGCGCACTGTCCGTGGCGGAAACCAACGCAAGGTACTGATTCGTTGTGCTGTTATAGCTTTTGCCCTGATAACTTCCCGTCAGCGCAGCCGTCGCTTGAAGATTTGTCCAAGAGCGATCGTAACCGGAGTGATTCTGCATGGTCACATTAAAGACAAAGCAGTCCTCTCCTGCCTCCTTTGCTGCATCCGTCAGCTGATAGATCCGTTCAAAATCAGCGCTGTCCGACACAAATCCGCGTTTTTTCTCCATCTCGGTATAGTCGGTTGTAATGTCTGTGCCGTCTACTGTGGTATCCTCGTAATACTGACTGGCAAAGCCAAGGCGATCATATGCCGTAATTCGGTTCCACCCGGAGGATTTATAGGGGTGATAGGCCGAAGACCGCACCTTCAATACCTTTGCAATCTGTGCCAGAGAAGGTGTCTTTTCCGTCAAATAAAGCTGATAAGCCACCGTGCCGCTGGGCAGATACGTCATATTATTGCCCGTCAGCACTTCAAACTCCACTGCTGCAGTTCCGCCGCCGGTAACCGGAGAAACCATTTGACCTTTGATGGTATTTTCCGTCAGAGAATGATAGAACGGTGTTGGATCCTCACTTAGTGTCAGCGTGTCGAACCGGGTAAGATCTGCAAAGGACTCGTCCATAATGCAGATAAAATTAGTCGTGATGTCACTGTCCGAGGAACTGTCCGAAGTATACCCCTCCTGTTCCAGCTGCTCAATTAAAGCACGCGCTGCCTCATCACTATACCCTTCCGGCTTTTCTACCCGCATATAGCGGGCGGAAACGGTGAAATTCAGCAAGAAACCATTGCCCCAGGTTTTCCACTGCTGGGCATAAACACCGAGGGTAGGCAGCATAGACGTAAAAAAGAAACATACAATGTAAATGCTCCACCCCACCGCAATTCCGAGGTTCAGCCATTTTACCCATTTTCGGGCGAAATAGCGCTTTTGTTTCGGGATGAACAATGCCAGTCCCAATACCGCACACATAAGCAGAATGGCCTTCCATGTGGTTTCATCCAGGCTGTAGTCATACCCCTCTGCAACATTGGCTGCTGTTTTCCAACCAAGCAAATCAATTGGGAACAGCGCCCGCCCGCGAAAACGCAATACATAGTGATTGGAAAGTCCGAAAAGGAAGGAGCACAGCGTTGTAATCCAGATTGCCCCCTTCTGCCGACCGGTGATCACCCAACCGATAAACAAAATACAGCTGTACCAAATCAGGTTCATTGCCCACTGCCAGGGCTCCAATCGGGTGAGCTGATTGTCGCTGAGGTACTCCACCATCCAAAAGCAAAACAGCGGCGTTGCCCCGAAGAAAATCCATGGTAGAATAGTCTTCCAGTATTCCAACCAGAATTCCTTCCATCGTTCCGGCAGGGCACGAAGCACGCACCAAAATTTTTTACATTTCTCTAACATGCAGGTTTCCTTCTTCAAACACAAACTAGGGTTATTTTACCACAGTTTACATTTCAGCGCAAAATTTTTAACCACTTCTCCACCATTTTCACCAAAACAACGATCAAATGAGAGGTTCGTTTTTCATTGACGAAAGAATAGGGAAAAGGTATAATAGTCTTATCTATTGAATTTTAGCCAGAAGGAGGCTTTCCCCATGTCTGTGAAATATATTTTCGTCACCGGCGGTGTGGTTTCCGGTCTCGGAAAGGGCATTACTGCCGCGTCTTTGGGTCGTCTGCTGAAGGAGCGCGGTCTGAAGGTCACCAACCAGAAACTTGATCCATATCTGAATGTGGATCCCGGTACGATGAGTCCCTATCAGCACGGCGAAGTGTTTGTAACGGACGATGGTGCAGAAACTGACCTGGATCTCGGCCACTATGAACGGTTTACTGACGAGAGCCTGACCGTCAACTCCTCCGTCACCTCCGGCAAGGTATATTGGAATGTACTCAACCGCGAACGCCAGGGCGAATATCTGGGTGGCACCATTCAGGTCATCCCTCACATCACCAACGAAATCAAAGAACGGATCTACCGCATGGGCAAAACCAGCAATGTGGATATCTGTATCACCGAGGTCGGCGGAACGGTTGGTGACATTGAGAGCCAGCCCTTCCTGGAGGCCATTCGTCAAGTCGGTCGGGAACTGCCTCGGGAAGACGTTATGTATGTCCATGTCTCTCTGGTGGTCAGTATTCCCGGTTCCGGCGAGCTGAAGAGCAAGCCCACCCAGCATTCCTGCAAGGAATTGCTGAGCATCGGCATTCAGCCGGATGTCATCGTCTGCCGCGCTGATCAGCCTCTGACCGACGATATTCGCCGTAAAATCTCCATGTTCTGCAATATTCCGCCTGAAAACGCAATTCCCAACCTGACCGCACCGATTCTATATGAGGTACCCCTCATGCTGGAAGAAGAAGGTCTGGCTGACGTTGTTGTAAAGCGCCTTGGTCTGGACTGCCCCAAACCCGATCTGACCGCATGGGCTCAAATGGTGGAACGAGCAAAGGCTGCCTCTGATACAGTGGAAATTGCACTGGTCGGCAAGTATGTTGCACTGCACGATGCTTATCTCTCTGTCGTGGAGGCCCTCACCCACGGCGGCATTGAGAACGACGTAAAGGTAAAAATCCGTTGGGTGGACTCCGAGTTGGTTACCGATGATAATGCAGCCGAAATTCTGAACGGCGTAGACGGCATTATCGTCCCCGGCGGCTTCGGCGACCGCGGCATCGAGGGCATGATCTCCTCCATTTACTGGGCTCGCGTGAATAAAGTGCCTACCTTCGGCATCTGCCTTGGCATGCAGATGGCGGTCGTTGAATACGCTCGTCATGTTTTGGGGCTTGCAGACGCACATTCCGGCGAATTCCGTCCCGATTGCGCCAATCCGGTAATCGACTTGATGCCGGAGCAGAAGGACATCACTGACAAAGGCGGCACCATGCGCCTCGGTGCATATCCCTGCAAGCTGATGAGCACCGACAGCCGTTCCTATGCTGCTTATCAGGATGAGGTCATCTATGAACGCCATCGTCATCGCTATGAATTCAACAACCTGTATCGTGAACCGCTTCAGAATGCCGGATTGGTTTTGGCCGGTCTGAGCCCCAATGAGCGGCTGGTAGAGATTGTAGAAGTGCCGGATCATCCCTGGTTTGTCGGCGCTCAATTCCATCCGGAATTCAAGAGCCGTCCCAATAAGGCTCAACCTTTGTTCCGTGATTTTATTGCTGCAGCAAAAGCGTATCACAAGCATTGAGCATCCTTTTTCATGCGCCGCTGACCGAGTTAAAGTCAGCGGCGTTTTTTTGTTCCTGTCTTCAAAAAACAACCTTTCGACAAGATTTGACCGACTGCATCAATGTACTCCCCGGATTTTATCTCCATTCCGTGATTGCGCACAAAGTATTGAAAACACTGAAAAAATCGGCTCTTTTTGATTGACTTTTCCCGTTTTCGATGGTATCTTTTTTCATGGATACAGAAGTCAAAAAGAATGAAAGAAAGTTGAGTGATTATTATGTTGTTGAAAAATATCGGTGATATCGATATGCTGCTGAAGGCCGTGGATAAGTGCCATGGTGATGTTGTAATCCGTTCTCTGGATGGTAGCGAGGAATTCAGCCTGAAGTCCTCCTTCTCCAAGTATCTGGCAATTGGCCGTCTTGCCGACGAGCACGGTGAAGACTATGAGATGTTCTGCCTGAGCAAGGATGACGAGCCCTTTATGCTGCAATTCTTCTATGATATTGAAAAGGAAAAGAAATAATATATTTCCCCCTGCTTTATGTGATTCGGCGCTGCAGATACCGTATGGTACGATGCAGCGCCTTTGATTTTTATACAAGCACACAGAAAATAAAAAACGCACTGTGGAATACACAGTGCGTTTTTATGCAATAAATCTGTTGTGGGATTACACCAGTTCGATGATAGCCATCTCTGCGGCATCACCGCGGCGGGGCCCGATGCGGACGATACGGGTGTAACCACCGTTGCGGTCAGCATACTTTGCGCCGATCTGGTCGAACAGCTTCTTGGCAACGTCTTCCTTGGTCAGGAACGCCAGAGCCTGACGATAGGCTGCCAGGTCGTTCTGCTTTGCCAGGGTGATCATCTTCTCAGCCAGGGGCTGAACTTCCTTGGCACGGGTGACAGTGGTCTTAATCTGCTCATTTTCGAGCAGGTCAGTGACCAGGCCACGCAGCATTGCCATACGCTGGTCGGTAGGCTTACCGAGCTTCCGGTTGCTGGGCATTGTATTCACTCCTTCGTATATCACACCTGCATAACGCAGGCGAGATCGTGTTTAGACGTTTCGCTTTGGTCAGGTATTTTCATCGTTGGCCAAGCTGAGGCCCATAGCCTCCAGCTTGTGGATGACCTCTTCCAGGGACTTGCGGCCCAAGTTACGAACCTTCATCATGTCATCTTCGGTCTTGGAAATCAAATCTGCAACCGTATTGATGCTGGCGCGCTTCAGGCAGTTGAAGCTGCGGACACTCAGATCCAGCTCTTCAATTGTCATCTCAAGCACCTTGTCCTGCGTCTGCTCCGGCTTGTCCACGATGGTGGAGCTGCCGCCCATGGCCTCAGAGAGGTCTGTGAACAGCATAAAGTGATCGCAGAGGATCTTGGCACCCAGAGAGACAGCGTCACGAGCGGAAATCGTTCCGTCAGTCCAAATCTCAAGGGTCAGCTTATCAAAGTCCGTCATGTTGCCTACACGCGTGTTCTCCACTGTGTAGTTGACCTTACGGACAGGGGTGTAGATGGAATCCACAGGAATGACACCGATCACAGTCTGAGGCGACTTGTTGCGATCTGCAGAAACATAGCCGCGACCATGATTCAGGGTCATTTCCATGTTCAGCGTGGCATCGGGGCCGAGGGTGGCGATATGCAGATCCGGATTCAGGATCTCCAACTCACCGTCAGCCTTAATGTCGCCGGCAGTGACTTCACAGGGACCAACGCACTCGATGTATACGGTCTTAGGACCGTTTGAGTGGAGCTTGCTGATGATCTTCTTGATGTTCAGCACGATGTCTGTGACATCTTCCTTCACACCGGGAATGGTGGTGAATTCATGCTGTACGCCAGAGATCTTGATGCTGGTCACAGCCGTACCAGGAAGAGAGGAGAGGAGAATGCGGCGCAGGGCGTTGCCGAGGGTCGTGCCATAGCCGCGCTCCAGAGGTTCCACGACATACTTGCCGTAGGAAACGTCGCCGGGGTTTTCGATGCATTGGATGCGGGGTTTTTCGATTTCTACCATACAGTATTACCCTCCTCGTTTCAGGGGCATTGGGGGGTGATGCCCCACTTGGTGTTAGATCATTCGATAGACTTTGAGGGTCACTAATTACTTGGAGTACAACTCGACGATGAGGTGCTCCTCCACGGGGAAATCGACGTCCTCACGCACAGGAAGCTTGGTAATAGTTGCCTTCAGGTCGTTCTTGTCGCGCTCGATCCACTGGGGAGCGGTAACTGTGATAGCATCCTCGCCCAGGAAACGCTTGAACTTGACGGAAGAACGGCTGGAGTCACGGACAGCGATCACGTCGCCGGCCTTCACCTGGTAAGAAGGAATGTTGCACTTCTTGCCATTGACGGTAAAGTGACCGTGGTTCACCAACTGACGTGCCTCATGGCGGGTCAGAGCGAAACCAGCGCGGAACACCACGTTGTCCAGACGACGCTCGCAGAGCACCAGCAGGTTTTCACCGGCCTTACCGGGCATACGCTCGGCGCGCTCATAATAGGAATGGAACTGCTTCTCCAGCATGCCATAAACGAACTTAACTTTCTGCTTCTCATTCAGCTGAGTTGCATACTCGCTCTTCTTCTTGCGCTGCTGGTTTGCGGAACCACGCTCGGTGGTCTTTTTGCTGTAGCCCAGCACAGCGGGGGACAGACCCAGCGCCTTGCAGCGCTTGGCGATCGGCTGCGTATTCTTTGCCATAATACTTTTCCTCCTTTTCGATTAAACGCGTCTTCTCTTGGGAGGACGGCAGCCGTTGTGGGGGATGGGGGTCACGTCCTTGATCAGAGTAACTTCCAGACCCACGGCCTGCAGGGCGCGGATGGCGGCCTCACGACCGGCACCGGGACCCTTCACGAACACTTCCACACTCTTCAATCCGTACTCCATAGCAGCCTTGGCAGCAGTCTCAGCAGCCATCTGAGCGGCATAGGGAGTGGACTTACGGGAGCCACGGAAGCCGAGCTCACCGGAGGAAGCCCAGGACAGAGCGTTGCCCTGTGCATCGGTCACAGTGACCATGGTGTTGTTGAAAGAAGAGCGGATATGCACGGCGCCCTTCTCGACGGTCTTGCGGTCGCGGCGCTTCTTAGTCGCGGCCTTCTTCTTTACGTTTGCCATTGCTTATCCCTCCTTACTTCTTCTTATTCGCGATGGTCTTCTTCGGGCCCTTACGGGTACGAGCATTGGTCTTGGAGCGCTGGCCGCGGACGGGCAGGCTCTTGCGGTGACGCACACCGCGATAGGAACCAATCTCGATGAGGCGCTTGATGTCCATAGCCACATTGCGGCGCAGGTCACCTTCCACGATATAGCTCTTGTCGATCTCATCGCGGAGCAGCTGCTCCTGTTCCTCGGTCAGATCCCGAACGCGAGTGTCGGGATTGATGCCGGTGGCGGCCAGAATCTTGGTCGCACTGGTGCGGCCGATACCATAAATATAAGTCAGGCCGATTTCAATTCGCTTGTCCTTCGGCAGGTCAATACCAGCAATACGTGCCATATTATCAATACACCTCCTTAACCTTGTCTCTGCTTGTGCTTGGGATTCTCACAAATCACCATAACTCTGCCCTTGCGCTTAATGACTTTGCACTTTTCGCACATAGGCTTAACGGACGGTCTTACTTTCATCGTTTTACCTCCTGTTTTGCTGCACGGCGCCGTTCCCTTGTCCAGAGGGCGTATGCCGCGCTTCTCGGCATAACTGCCGGGATGGCGGAAGTTCCGCCGCCGAAGCGGTACGGAGCAACCTTATTTGCTTCTCCAGGTGATCCGGCCGCGGGTCAGATCATAAGGGGACATCTGGACCGTCACCTTATCGCCCTGGAGGATGCGGATGTAGTTCATGCGAAGCTTGCCGGAGATACCGGCCTGAATCACATGACCATTACCGATATCCACTTTGAATGTGGTGTTGGGCAGGGTCTCAACTACGACACCCTCAAGCTCGATCATATCACTCTTAGACAAACTGGTTTACCTCCATATTGGTCTGTTCTGATTCGCGGAAGGCAGCAAGCGCGCACCGAATTGCACGGTCGCTGACGCCTTCGCCTCTTTGCAATCTTATGATTGCCGGATGTGCGCTGGTTCCTACTCTCCTGAGATGACTCTCACGCTTGCGCTTCGGAGTAGCCAGCTTTCTCTCCTTTCCGTTCACAATGCGGGCAAATCCGTCCTGAGCGTCAAGCACACAGAACAGTTGGCCGGCATCATGGCCTTTCAGAGAGAGAACGATTTCGCCTTTGGTATATGCCATACTCAATCCTCGTCGCAACAGGTCAGAATTTCCGGCCCGGCTTCCGTGATGAGAATGGTGTTTTCATAATGTGCCGCCAACTTGTGATCAGCCGTCATGGGCACTGTCCATCCGTCCGGCATCCACTTGTTTCGGATGTCTGCCGATCCGGCATTCACCATCGGTTCAACGCAGATGACCATGTTGGGGACAAGACGCTCATTCCGTCCTTTTTCAGGCACATAGTTCGGGACCTCCGGATCTTCGTGAACCGTATGACCAATGCCGTGACCGGTATATTCCCGGACAAGGCTGTAGCCATGCTCCTCCACGTAGGTCTGTACCGCACGAGAAACGTCAAACACGCGATTGCCGGGCTTGGCCTGCTCAAAGCCCTTCCAGAAGCTCTGCTCCGTCACTTCAATGAGGCGCTTGGCTTCCGGAGAAATCTCGCCGCAGGCAAAGGTGGCGCAGCAATCTCCGTGATATCCTCCGCTGGCGCACTTATTGCGGTCCAGTTGGTAGTCGCCAATGCAGGCGCCCACATCAACAGACACAATATCGCCTTCTTTTAACTTGTAGGATCCGGGCACGCCATGGATAATCTCATCATTGATGGAGATGCAGGCAGAGCCCTTGAACCCGTACAGGTGATAAAAAGAAGGATACCCTCCGTGTTTCTTGATGAATTTCTCGACTTCGTGGTCGATGTCCCGTGTTGTGATGCCAGGCTGGATCAACGTACCTGCATAGGCACGCGCCATTGCCGTCAGCCGCCCCGCTTTTCGCATCAGCTCGATTTGATGCGGGGAGAACGACAAGCAGTTGCCTTTGATCACTTCAGCACCTCCATGATGACCGCCGTAGTGGCCTCAATGGTGGGCTGGTTGTCGATGCTCTTCAGCACGCCGCGCTGGGCATAGAAGCTCTTCAGCGGTTCGGTCTCCTCGTGATATGTCACTAGGCGAGCCTTTACCGTTTCGGGCTTGTCATCCTTGCGCTGCTGCAGTGCCTCGCCGCATTTATCGCACACACCCTCCTGCTTGGGGGGAGCTGCTACAATGTGGTAAGTAGCTCCGCACTTGATGCAGGTACGGCGGCCGGTCATGCGCTTTTCGATCTCCTCATCGGAAATCTCAATGGAGACAACGGCATCGAACTTGACGCCGGCGGCTTCCAACGCTTCTGCCTGAGCGATCGTGCGGGGCACGCCGTCCAAGATAAAGCCGTTCTGGCAATCCGCCTCGGCCAGCCGTTCCGTGATTACACCAATAATGACTTCATCCGGAACCAGCTTGCCGGCGTCCATATATTCCTTGGCCCGCAGTCCCACCGGCGTGCCGTTTGCAACGGCAGCCCGCAGGATGTTGCCTGTGGAAATTGTGGGAATGTTCAGCTTTTTGCTGATAATTTCGGCCTGAGTGCCTTTACCGGCACCGGGCGCACCCAAAAGGATCAGCTTCATATTCAATCGCGCTCCTTACTCCAGGAATCCCTTGTAATGACGCATCATCATCTGTGCCTCCAGTGCCTTCTGGGTTTCCAGAGCAACGGAAACAACGATCAGCACAGAAGTGCCGCCGATTGCCAGATAGCTGGCGCCGATGATTGCACCGGTGACGATGGGCAGAATTGCCACCACGGACAGGTACAGAGCACCGAACATGGTGATCTTATTCAGCACCTTGGAGATGAACTCCACCGTGGGACGGCCGGGACGGAAACCGGGGATAAATCCACCCTGCTTCTTCAGGTTGTTGGCCACTTCCACGGGATTGAACTGAATCGTAGCGTAGAAATAGCTGAAACCAATGATCAGCAGGAAGTAAACCACGCAGTAGAGAACACTGGTGGTGTCGAACACGCGCATGAACCAGCTGTCCTGCCATTTCGGCACAAAGGCCGCAATGGTGGCAGGGATCGAAGCGATGGTCTGAGCGAAAATGATCGGCAGAACGCCGGACATGTTCACCTTCATTGGGATGCTGGTGGTGTTGCCTCCCATCATCTTGCGACCGACCACGCGCTTTGCGTACTGCACAGGCAGGCGACGCTCAGCGAGGGTGATGAAGATAACAAAGATAACCATTGCCAGCATGCCGATGACAATCGCCACAGCGCCGACAGGATGAATGCGGAGAGCACCATCTGTAGTGACGCCCTTTGCCCAGTTGGCAATGCCGGTGTACATCGCCTGCACTGCAGTGGGCACGCGGGACACAATGCCCGCAAACAAGATGATAGAAATACCGTTGCCAATGCCAAACTCGGTGATCTGCTCGCCCAGCCACATAGTGAAGGCAGAACCGGCAGTAAACACAAGAATGATCACAATGGCAGCCCATACGCCCGTGTTGTCGCCCAGGAAGTTCTGAGTACGGCAGAGCATGTAGTAACCAAAGGCCTGCAACAGACCAATCGCTACGGTTGCATAACGGGTAATGGCGGCAATCTTCTTCTTACCGTCCTCGCCGCCGTCCTTGGCAAGGCGCTCAAGGGCGGGAATGGCGATGGTCAACAGCTGAATGATGATGGAGCTGTTAATGTAGGGCTGAATACCCAGTGCCAACACAGTGGCGCGGCCAAAGGCACCACCGCTCATCACATTCATCATACCGAGAATGGTAGAGCTTGCGTTGGAGAAGTAGGCAGCCAGAAGGGTGGTGTCCACAAAGGGAACCGGGATGTTATTGCCGAGGCGGAAAATCAGAATGATGAACGCCGTCATCAGCAACTTTTTCCTCAGCTCGGGGATCTTCCATGCATTACGGATGGTCTCCAGCATCTCAGATCACCTCGGCCTTTCCTCCTGCAGCTTCGATCTTTTCCTTAGCGGAAGCGGAAAAGGCGGAGGCCTGGACAGTGAGCTTCTTAGTGATCTCACCGTTACCCAGAATCTTCACACCGTACTCGCACTTGGAGACGACACCGGTGGCCAACAGAGCCTGAGCGTCGACTGTTGCGCCGTCCTCAAACTTGTTGAGTGCGGACACGTTAATTGCGGTCAGAGGCTTCGCAAAGATATTGTGGAAGCCGCGCTTCGGCAGACGACGAGCCAGAGGCATCTGGCCGCCTTCGAAACCGATACGGGTATGGCCGCTGCGGGCCAGCTGACCCTTGTGACCTTTACCGGCAGTCTTACCGTTGCCGGAACCGTGGCCACGGCCCTTACGCTTAGCGCTGAAGGTGGAGCCGGCTGCGGGGGACAGTTCAGAAAGTTTCATTACCGTGCACCTCCTTCTTACTGCTGCTCGGTCACCTGGAGCAGGTAACCGATCTGAGCGATCTTGCCGCGAGTCTGGACATTGTCCGGCTGAACGGTGGAATCACCGATCTTGCGCAGACCCAGGGAGGCGGCGGTAGCAATGTGCTTAGCATGGCGGCCGTTCAGGCTCTTGACCAGCTTAATGTTCAGGTTAGCCATTTTCGTGAACCCTCCTTACACGATCTCGTCCACGCTCTTGCCGCGGGTCTTTGCGACCTGCTCAGGAGTGCGGAGTGCCTTCAGGCCCTCGAAAGTGGCACGAATGACGTTCTGGGGGTTGTTGGAGCGCAGGCACTTGGTACGGATGTCGCCAATGCCGGCAGCTTCCATGACTGCACGAACCGGACCGCCGGCGATAACGCCGGTACCGGAGGGAGCGGGCTTCAGCAGCACGCGGCCTGCGGAGAAGGTGCCGGTGACTTCGTGGGGGATGGAAGTACCAACCATGGCCACGGTGATCATGTTCTTCTTAGCATCCTCGATGCCCTTGCGAATTGCCTCAGGCACCTCAGCGGCCTTACCCAGACCGAAGCCGACGCGGCCCTTGCCGTCGCCCACGACCATCAGTGCGGAGAACTTCATGACGCGGCCGCCCTTAACGGTCTTGCTGACGCGGTTCAGGTAAACGACCTTCTCGATCATTTCGTCCTTCTTCTGATCTCTATCAAATCTAGCCATTGTGTTTCCTCCTCCCCTTAAAAGTTCAGGCCGCCCTCACGGGCGCCTTCGGCCAGAGCCTGCACACGGCCGTGGTAGACATAGCCGCCACGATCGAACACAACAGTCTCAATGCCTTTAGCCTTTGCGCGTTCAGCGATCATCTCGCCGACCTTACGGGCAGCTTCCACGTTGCCGCCCTTGCCCTCAAAGGCCTTATCCAGGGAAGAAGCGGAAACCAAAGTCACGCCGTTGACATCGTCGATGACCTGGGCGTAGATATTGGTCTCGCTGCGGAACACATTCAAGCGGGGTCTCTCGGGGGTGCCGGAGATCTTACCGCGGACGCGCTTATGACGCTTCAGACGCTGCGCGTTGGTGTTGGGTCTTTTAATCATTTAGGCACACCTCCTTATTTCTTCTTGGCGCCGGTCTTGCCTTCCTTGCGGCGGATGACCTCATCGGCGTACTTGATACCCTTGCCCTTATAAGGCTCAGGCGGACGGATGGAACGAACCTCAGCGGCGAACTGACCAACCTTCTGCTTGTCGCAGCCAATCACGTTGATGTGGTTAGCGTCGGTCACCTCGAGGGAGATGTCGTCAGTCTCGTCAACAAAAACCTGATGGGAGAAACCCACGTTCAGGACGACCTGCTTGCCCTGCTTTGCAGCACGGTAGCCGATGCCGTTGATCTCGAGGGTCTTAGTGAAGCCCTCGGTCACGCCCACGACCATGTTGTGCAGCAGGCTGCGGGTCAGGCCGTGAAGAGAACGGCTCTCCTTCAGATCATTGGGGCGGGTAACGGTCAGCACGCCATTGTCCTGAGCGATGGTCAGGATGGGGCTGAAGGTCTGGGTCAGGGTGCCCTTGGGACCCTTGACGGTGACCACATTGCCGTCAGCGATCGTAATAGTGACGCCGGCGGGGATGGTCACGGGAGCTCTACCAATTCTGGACATAATTCTCGTAAACCTCCCTTACCAAACAAACGCCAGGACTTCGCCGCCGATGTGCTGCGCACGAGCAGCCTTATCGGTCATGACGCCCTTAGAGGTGGAAATGATGGCCACGCCCAGGCCGCGCAGCACGCGAGGCAGCTCGTCAGCACCGGCGTAGACACGCAGGCCGGGCTTGGAGACACGACGCAGGCCGGAGATGACCTTCTCGTTGCCATTGTACTTCAGAGTGATGCGAATGACGCCCTGAGTACCGTCGTCGATCAGCTGGAAGTTCTTGATGTAACCCTCGTCCAGCAGGATCTGAGCGATGGCCTTCTTCATGTTGGAAGCGGGCACATCCACAGTGGGATGCTTCGCCGTGTTCGCGTTGCGAATACGGGTGAGCATATCCGCAATAGGATCAGTGATATGCATGGATTTTGACCTCCTTGTAAAGGTTACAGGCAAAGCCTGTTTAAGATGCCAGGGTATCAGAGGAATGTAAGCAGAAAGCTTTTAATGACTGTCCGCAGCACACGCCGCAGCAATTTTGAAGCCCCAACCCCGTGTTCCAATGACTTCTGGCATCAGTTTAACAGTTCTGTAGTGAAGAGGCAGCCCGGATTACCAGGAAGCCTTCTTCACGCCGGGAATCTGACCCTTATAGGCCAGCTCACGGAAGCAGACACGGCACACGCCGTAGTTGCGCAGATAAGCATGGGGACGGCCGCACAGCTTGCAGCGGTTGTACTGACGGCTGGAGAACTTAGCAGGACGCTGCTGCTTAACGATCATAGACTTCTTAGCCATTGTTGTTCTCCCTCCTTACTTGGCGAACGGAGCACCGAGCTGGCTGAGCAGCTCGCGGCCCTCTTCGTCGGTCTGTGCAGTAGTGACGATGATGATATCCATGCCGCGGATCTTGTCGATCTGGTCGAACTCGATCTCGGGGAAGATGATCTGTTCCTTCAGGCCCAGGGCATAGTTGCCGCGGCCGTCAAAGGAGTCTGCAGAAATACCGCGGAAATCGCGGACACGGGGCAGAGCGATGCAGAACAAACGCTCCAGGAACTCCCACATCTTGTCCTGACGCAGGGTCACCTTTGCACCGATGGGCATGCCTTCACGCACCTTGAAGTTAGCAACGCTCTTCTTGGCCTTGGTGATAACTGCCTTCTGGCCGGTGATCTTGGTCAGATCGGAAACAACAGCGTCCAGAACCTTGGCATTTTCACGAGCCTCGGAGCAACCGACGTTGATGATGATCTTGTCCAGACGGGGAATCTGCATGGTGGAGGAATAGCCGAACTTGCTCATCAGAGCAGGAGCGACTTCTTCCTGATACTTCGTTTTCAGAGTAGGCATTTAGTTTCGCTCCTTTCCTCAGATTTCGGCGCCGCACTTCTTGCAGACGCGAACCTTCTTGCCATCGGCCAGCAGCTTGTGTGCGGGACGAGTGGGCTTGTTGCACTTGGGGCAGACACGCTGCACCTTGCATGCGTAAATGGGGGCTTCCATCTTCACGATGCCGCCCTGCTCAGTCTGGCTGATGGGCTTCTTGTGCTTGGTGGCGATGTTCACGCCCTCAACAACAACCTTGCCCTCGGAAGGCATGACAGACAGGACCTTGCCCTGCTTGCCCTTGTCCTTGCCGGACAGAACGACGACGAGGTCGTCCTTCTTAATGCTGATAGTATTCATTATTCGGGCGCCCTCCTTAAATCACTTCGGGAGCCAGAGACAGGATCTTCATGAAGTCCTTGTCGCGCAGCTCGCGGGCCACTGGCCCAAAGATACGGGTACCGCGGGGGGTGTTGTCGTCCTTGATCAGAACAGCGGCGTTCTCATCAAAGCGAACATAAGAACCGTCTGCACGACGGACGCCACGCACGGTACGGACGATAACAGCCTTGACGACTTCGCCCTTCTTAACCTGACCGCCGGGAGCAGCCTTGCGCACGGAAGCAACAATGACGTCGCCAATGTTGCCGTACTTACGCTTGGAGCCGCCCAGGACGCGGATGGTCTTGATCTCCTTGGCGCCGGTATTATCGGCAACCTTCAGATAGCTCTCTTCCTGAATCATACGTTGGGCACCTCCTTACTTCGCCTTCTCGACGATCTCGACCACTCTCCAACGCTTATCCTTGGAAAGAGGACGGGTCTCCATGACGCGAACGCGGTCGCCGACGCGGCACTCATTGTTCTCGTCATGTGCTTTCAGCTTATAGGTTCTCTTGACGATCTTCTTGTACAGGGGGTGAGCCACACGGTCGGCGATGGCCACAACGATCGTCTTATCCATCTTATCGGAAACGACCATGCCGACTCTGGTCTTGCGGGAAGAAGTTCTGTTTTCCATGTTCAATTTCCTCCTTCAATTAGTCGGCGTTAGAAGCGCTCTGCTTCTCACGGATGATGGTCTTAACACGGGCGATGTCCTTCTTGACATCATTGATCTTGTTGGGGTTATCCAACTGATTGGTGGCGTTCTGAAGGCGCAGGTTGAACAGGTCCTTCTTCAGATCCGCCAGTTTCTGCTCCAATGCCTCAACGGTCATGGCGCGAACTTCGGTAGCCTTCATTACGCTTCACCTTCTTCCTTAGTCACGATCTTGCACTTGACAGGCAGCTTGTGCATAGCCAGACGCAGAGCCTCGCGGGCAACTTCCTCGGAAACGCCGGCGATCTCAAACATAACGCGGCCGGGCTTTACCACAGCCACCCAGCTCTCCACGTTGCCCTTACCTTTACCCATACGAACCTCAGCGGGCTTGTGGGTGTAGGGCTTGTCGGGGAAGATCTTGATCCAGACCTGACCGCCACGCTTGGTGTAACGGGTCATGGCCACACGAGCGGCCTCGATCTGGTTGCTGGTGATCCATGCCGGCTCCAAGGACTGGAGACCGTACTCGCCGTAGTTAACCTTGTTGCCGCGGGTAGCCTTACCGGTCATGCGGCCGCGGAACTGCTTGCGGCGCTTAACTCTTTTGGGCATCAGCATTAGCGATCTCCTCCTTCCTCAGTCTTGCGGGGACCACGATTGTTATTGCGATTGTAGGGGCGGCGATCACCGTCACGGCGCTGGCCGCGGCCATTGCGGGGACGATCGCTGCGCTCACGATAGGGCTTGCTCAGATCCAGAGTACGGGGCGTAGTGCGCAGGCTCTGGCTCAGAATCTCTCCCTTGTACACCCAAACCTTGATGCCGATGCGGCCATAGGTGGTGTTTGCCTCAGCGAAGCCGTAGTCAATATCGGCACGCAGAGTCTGCAGAGGAATGGTACCCTCATGATACTGCTCAACGCGGGCGATCTCAGCGCCAGCCAGACGGCCGGACAGCTTGACCTTGATGCCCTTTGCGCCGGAACGCATGGCACGGGAGATAGCATTCTTCATTGCACGGCGGAAGGAGGTACGCTTCTCGATCTGCTGGGCGATGTTTTCAGCGACCAGCTGAGCGTTGGCGTCAATCTCGTTACGCTTGACTTCCACGATGGAGAGCTTCACGTTCTTGCCGGTCATCTTGGCCAGAGCAGCCTCGATGTCCTCAACCTGGCTCTTGCTCTTATCGGTGCCCACGATCATGCCGGGGCGAGCGCAGTGCACAAACACCTGAACCTTCTCGTTGCTCCGCTCGATCTCGATCTTGGGAACACCGGCGGAATAGAGGGTCTTCTTCAGGAACTCACGAATCTTCTTATCCTCGACCAGCAGGTCACCGACCTGATTGTCGCGAGCATACCAGCGAGAGTCCCAGTCTTTGATGACACCCACACGGAAACCGTGGGGATTGACTTTCTGTCCCATAAACTAAACCTCCTCGCTTATTCTTTCTCGCTCACCACGACGGTGATGTGAGAGGTACGCTTGTTGATCCGATAGCCGCGGCCCTGAGCACGGGGCATCATGCGCTTCAGGATAGGACCGGGAGTAGCATAAGTCGCAGAGACATACAGCTTTTCCGGATCCATGTTGAAGTTATTCTCCGCGTTGGCGGCAGCACTCTTAACCAGCTTGCTCAGCAGAGGAGAAGCGGCCTTGGGAGTAGCCATCAGGATGGCCTGAGCCTGAGCAACGGACTTGCCGCGGATCAGGTCACAGACGATGCCAACCTTACGGGGAGAGATACGAGCATAGCTCAAAACTGCTTTTGCTTCCATTGTAATCTCTCCTCCTTACTTAGATTTGGAGCCCACATGGCCGCGGAAGGTGCGGGTGGGAGCAAACTCACCCAGCTTGTGGCCGACCATGTCTTCAGTGACATACACGGGCACGTGCTTGCGGCCGTCATGGACGGCGATGGTGTGGCCAATGAAGGCAGGATAGATGGTGGAGCTGCGGCTCCAAGTCTTCAGAACCTTCTTCTCATTGGTCTCGTTCATTTCTTCAACCCGCTTCAGCAGCTCGGGGGCGCAGAAGGGGCCTTTCTTAGTAGATCTGCTCATTCAATTTGCCTCCTTACTTGCCGTTGCGATGGCGGACGATGAACTTCTCGGTACGAGCCTTGGTCTTACGAGTCTTATAACCCAGAGCAGGCTTGCCCCAAGGAGTAACAGGGCCGGAGCGACCGATGGGGGCGCGGCCCTCGCCGCCGCCGTGGGGGTGGTCATTCGGGTTCATGACGGAACCGCGAACCGTGGGACGCCAACCCATGTGGCGCTTACGACCGGCCTTACCGATGTGGATGTTGGCGTGGTCGATGTTGCCGATCTGGCCGATGCAGGCCTTGCAGGTCAGCTTCACCAGACGATACTCACCGGAGGGCAGACGGATCTGAGCAGAATCGCCTTCCTTAGCCATCAGCTGAGCCTGCTCACCGGCTGCGCGAACCAGCTGGCCGCCCTTGCCGGGGTGAAGTTCGATGTTGCTGATGATGGTGCCCACAGGGATATTTGCCAGAGGCAGGCAGTTGCCGGGCTTGATGTCGGCGGTGGTGGAGGATTCCACCTTGTCGCCGGCCTTCAGGCCGACAGGAGCCAGAATGTATGCCTTCTCGCCGTCTTCATACTGAATCAGAGCGATGTTAGCGGAGCGGTTCGGATCGTACTCCAGACGGAGAACCTCAGCGGCGCCTTCCTTCTGGCGCTTGAAGTCGATGATACGATACTTACGCTTGTTGCCGCCGCCGCGATGGCGGACGGTGATGCGGCCGTAGCTGTTGCGGCCGGCGTTCTTCTTGACGATCTCAGTCAGGCTGCGCTCGGGCTTAGCCTTCTTGTCGATGCCCTCGAAAGCGGACACCGTCATGTGGCGGCGGGACGGAGTCGTGGGCTTGTAGGTGTTAATAGCCATTCTTCGTTACCCTCCTTATGCCATGCCTTCGAAGATCTCAATGGTCTTGGAATCTTCGGTCAGAGTGACGGTAGCTTTCTTGAAGGAAGCGCGGCGGCCTGCGCGGCCATAACCCTGACGCTTCATCTTGCCGTCATAGTTGACGGTGTTGACCTTAGCGACTTTCACGCCGAAGATCTCTTCCACAGCCTTGCCAATCTCGATCTTGTTTGCATCGGTAGCGACATAGAAGGTGTACTTCTTGTCGGCAGTGCCCATCATGGCACGCTCGGAGATAACGGGCTTAATGATGATATCGTAAGCGTTCATTATGCGTACACCTCCTCGATCACGGCCAGTGCAGCCTTATCGATGACCAGGTTCTTGGCGTTGACAATGTCATACACGCTCAGAACATTGGCAGGAGTCGTGACGATGCCGGGAATGTTCCGGGCGGACTTCACAACGTTTGCCTTAACGCCCTCGGTGACAACGACAGCCTTGCCCTCAACGCCAGCAGCGCTCAGGAAGCCGGCAAAGGTCTTGGTCTTAGGCTCAGCCATCTCCAGGCCGTCCACCACAACGATGGCGCCGGAAGCAGCCTTGTCGCTCAGCACGCTCTTCAGAGCCAGACGCTTGACCTTCTTGTTGACATTGTAGCTGTAATCACGGGGCTTCGGTGCGAACACAACGCCGCCGTGAGTCCACTGAGGGGAACGGGTGCTGCCCTGACGGGCACGGCCGGTGCCCTTCTGTCTCCAGGGCTTGATGCCGCCGCCGGAAACTTCAGCGCGGGTCAGAGAGCTCTGAGTACCCTGACGGCAGTTGGCCAGATGGTTCTTGACCACCTCATGGACAACGACAGGATTGGGCTCGATACCGAAGATGGACTCAGCCAGTTCGATCTCGCCGATCTTGGCGCCTTCCATGTTAACAACATTAGCAGTAGGCATTTATGATACTCTCCTTTCCTTAGCGATTTCTGGCGGAAGCCTTCTGGGGATTGACACGAGCAGAAGCCTTCTGCGGGTTGTTGCTGATGCCAGCGCCCTCGCCCTTCTTCTCGGGCAGAACCTTAGCGGTGTTGCGCAGCACGACCACGCCGCCGTTGGGGCCGGGGATGGCGCCCTTCACAGCGATCAGATTGATCTCAGCATCCACCTTAGCCACAATCAGGTTCTCTACGGTAACCTGATCGCCGCCCATCTGGCCGGCGCCGATCTTACCCTTGCGGATACGGCTGGGAGTAGAGGTGGAGCCCATAGAACCGGCATGACGATGGACAGGGCCGCCGCCGTGGGTCATGGGGGTGCGCTGTGCGCCGTAACGCTTGATAACGCCAGCGTAGCCCTTGCCCTTGCTGATGCCGGTGCAGTCGACATGATCGCCCTCAGCGAAGATATCGGCTTTGATGACAGAACCAACCTGCAGGCTGGAAGTGTCGTCCAGACGGAACTCCTTCAGAACCTTCAGGGGTTCCACGCCTGCCTTGGACAGATGGCCCAGCTCAGGCTTGTTGAGCTTGCGCTCAGGGACGGACTCGAAGCCGACCTGTACAGCTTCATAGCCGTCGTTTTCGAGGGTCTTCTTCTGCACGACGGTGCAGGGGCCGGCCTCGATGACGGTCACAGGAATGACCTTGCCGTCGGCGTCAAAGATCTGCGTCATGCCGACCTTCTTGCCGATGATTGCCTTTTCCATTTGGTTTTTTCCTCCTTGTAAAGGTTATTGGTCAGGAGAGTTAGCACATTGGGCTGGCTATTGCTCTGCTGACATGACCCCCCTGCCCTCAATAACGCGGGCAGGAAGCGGGTACAACGGAAATTGATAAGGGGTTTGCGCGTTGGATCAGAGCTTGATCTCGATTTCCACACCGGCAGGCAGCTGCAGGCTCATCAGAGCCTCAACGGTCTTGGGGGAAGGATTCTGAATGTCGACCAGACGCTTGTGGGTGCGGCGCTCGAACTGCTCACGGGAATCCTTGTACTTGTGGGTTGCACGCAGGATGGTGACGATCTCACGCTTGGTCGGCAGAGGAATGGGGCCGGACACTGCAGCGCCGGTGCGCTTTGCGGTCTCGACGATCTTCTCTGCACTCTGGTCGATGAGCTGATGGTCATAGGCCTTCAGCCGAATACGAATGCTCTCGTTTGCCATGGTTGGGGTTTCCTCCTTATTTTTCGTACTGTTGTACATGGGCCGAATCGTGTTTCGATTGGCTTCGGACTTATCCGCTTTGCCGGGTGTATCACTCCGGGCTATAAGGAAAGCCAGCTCCCAGAGCCGGCCGATTCCACACAGTCACAGCGATATACACCGCAGTGGCGCACAGAAAATCCTCAGCCGCCCGAATCCGGTTCGGACATACTCCGCGGAAGTTACCGGTTTTTGACGCCGCAATCTCCCGCATCATCGCAGTGCGCCCACACAGGCGCTAGATAATGATACAATAAATTATCCGCCGAGTCAACCTTTTTTTGTGTTTCTTGCGCTGAAATTTTGGCCAACTCTGCTGATTTCATTCACCTGTTTTTGTGCATTTTCACTTCGTGCGACAAGAGGCAAAAATGCTGCCGCCGGGTCACCAGCACGCCTTCTCTCTGCATCTTGCCCAACTCCGCCGAAAGAGCAGAACGCTCTACAGAAAGGTAATCCGCCAGTTCCTGACGATTATAAGGAATATCAAATTCACTGCTCCCCTGCCGTTGTGCTTCTGCAGAGAGGAACGAACGCAACTTTTCCCGAATAGTTCGCTGTCCCATGTGGGTCAGTTTGCTGTGAAAGCGCAGGTTCTTTCCCGCCAGTGCCGCCACAAGATTGGCAATCATCTGCTTTTGATTCGACCTGAGAAGGCGGGTTACATTGATTTGCAGCACTTGCGCGTCCTCTCGCGCCGTCGCAATTACTCCCACCGGAACCCCGGCGCAGGCGAAGCTTTCTGCAAATACATCCCCCGGCTCCAGCATGGCCATCAGGTTCCGGTTGCCCCAGAAGTCTTCCTGTCCGATCTCTGCTCGGCCAGACAGAAGAACACCCAACCACTCCGGCCGGTCTCCTACATTTAATAATATACTGCCCGTAGGATAACTGCGGGTTGTTGCCTGCAGTTCCTTCAGCGCAGCCTCCAGTTCCTGTTCTGTCAATCCCCGAAACAGCGGTTGCTGCATCAGCTCTATCTTTTTCACATTTCTCTCTCCTTTGTTGGAATTCCAACATACTTTTCAGGATAACATTAGTATAATGTATCCTGTCAAGAGAAACAAAGCCGACGTAACAGGAGGAATTCAATATGAAGCGCAGAATCATCCACATCGACGAAGACAAATGCAATGGCTGCGGAGCATGTGCGGCCGCCTGCCACGAAAATGCCATAGGTATGGTGAACGGAAAAGCGAAACTGCTGCGGGACGACTATTGCGACGGTCTCGGCGACTGCCTGCCCCAGTGTCCCACCGGAGCGATCACCTTCGTAGAGCGGGAAGCTGCCGCCTATGACGAGGCCGCCGTAAAGGCAAATCAGGCCAAGCTGAAACAACAGAGTCAGGCGCCCGCCCATCCCCACATCGGCGGATGTCCCGGTGCGGCAGCACGGGCATTAAACAATCGCCCTGTTGCTCCGGTAAATGACAGCGGTGAACGTCCCAGCCAGCTTCGGCAATGGCCGGTACAAATCAAACTGGTACCTACCCGTGCACCCTATTTTGACGGTGCTCACCTGCTGATCGCCGCCGACTGCACTGCTTACGCCTATGCCGGTTTCCACGAAAAATTCATCCGCAACCGCATCACTCTGATCGGTTGCCCAAAGCTGGACAGCATCGATTACAGCGAAAAGCTGACTGAAATCATTCGCAGCAACGACATCCAGAGCGTTACCATTGTGCGCATGGAAGTACCCTGTTGCGGCGGGCTGGAGATGGCCGCCCGGAAGGCCATTCAGGACAGCGGCAAATTCCTGCCCTGGCAGGTATATACCATCTCTCTCGACGGCAACATTATTGAATGAGCCAGCCGGAAGAGCGCGCCCTGCTGGACGCATTGGTAGGTCTGATCCGCTGCATTGACAGCGGATCACCGGAAGGGCAGACACTGGCCCTGATCCGCTCCGGTGTTCTCCTTCTGGGCGGAACCGAGCAGGCAAAAAAATCTGTTGCCGAGCAGATCCGCACAGAAAAGCTCCGATTGGTTCCGGACTGTGCCGTCTGCCCTCATCCCTGCGGCCGTCACGACGACGGAGACTGGTCTTCCGTAGAGCAAGGTAATCCAAAAATCTTTGCCGCAAAACTGACTTTGTTAGAGAAGGCAAAGCAGCTTGCCCATCAGCCGGAGAGCGATGACCTGACTATTTGCCGGCTTCTGTTCCAGTTGGGAGAAGACCTGGATCTTGAAACTCTGCAACAAATAAACTCACAGCTATAATCACAACGTAAAACGCCGTCGAAAGGAACAGCATCCTTTCGACGGCGTTTTTTCATTGTTCCTGTACGGATTCCCAAGGCAGAATGGCGCACTTTTGATTTTCCACAGGCTTTGGATCCTTCTCGTGATTTCCGATGACTTTTTCCATCCAGATCATATCATACCAGCGACCAAACTTATTTGCGCATTGGCGGAAGGTCCCCACCGTGTGAAAACCCATATGCTCGTGGAAGGATTTGCTGTCCCAGGTCAAATACGGGTCATTCTCCTCTGCAGGGCAGGCAATGCAGGCATACAGATTCTGAATCCCCATCGCCTTCAGCCGCTGTTCCAGCGCAGAATATAGTCGACGTCCCAGCCCCTGACGGTGCGCAGTCTTGTCCAGATAGATGCTCAGTTCGCAGGACCAGTCATAGGCCTGTCTTCCTTTAAACCGCCCGGCATAGGCATAGCCCATCACTCTGCCGTTCTGTTCAATTACCAGAATGGGATAGCCGGATTGTATTGTGGATTCCACCTTTCCCTGCACGCTAAGCGGCTGACCGCATTCAAAGGAAATCGCCGTATGTTCTACGTAGTAACGATATATTTCCGCCATTCGAGTTTCATCGTTCGGGATCGCATTGCGAACAGAAGGATTTTCTCCGCTGTATCTGTCCCACAAATACGCTACCACGCTCTCAATACAGCCATGTTCCACGTCATTTACAATAACCGGACCATCCACTCCAAGGTTATCCACCGCGCTTGCGCTGGGAGCAAATGCCGTTGCCGCAACATTCAGCATGGGAAGATCATTTTCGTTGTCACCTACACAGTAAATGTGTTTCGGATCAATGCCCAGCGATTTTGCCGTCCGCAAAACGCCGTTGCCCTTGTGAATTCCCTTTGCAGTCAGCTCCAGCAGACAATCAGCAGAAAAGATGCACTCATAGCGGTCGCTCCACCGCTCCAGTACAATGGAACGAATTTGTTCCAGCTCCGGCCGTTGTCCCAGAAACATTGCCTTCAGCCACGGCGTAGGAATCTCCTCCAACGGCCGTTCCTCCGGAATCGATTTGACCAAAGCAGAGTGATAATCCGACAGTTCGTTCGGTTGGAAAAGGAAGTTTTCATGTTTGTGATACACCGCCACCGCAACACTTGGAAAGTTCGCCATCAATTCGACCATATCTTCTGTGGCGTGTTCGCTGAGATTATTGCTGAACAGAATTTCACCGGAGTCCATATCGCAGAGCGTAGAGCCATTGGACAACAGACTGGGATGCGTCAGCGGCAATTCCTTCGACTGCTGCACAAAGTCGGAGTAGCACCGGCCGGTGACCACCATAAAGATACCGCCCCCCCGCTGAAAGGCGCGGATTGCTGCTTTGTCCCGCTCCTGTACCTTCTCGCCGCAAAGTGTTCCGTCATAGTCGCTGGCCAGAAGCACTCCGTCAAATCGTCCCATTTGGTTTTCCCCTTTCCATGCACAGCGGCTGAGGCCGCCGAAAACAGCAAATACCGAAAAAAGAAATGCGGGCAGTTTTCTGCTCTGCCCGCATATTATATCCAATTTTTTTGTCTTTGACAAGTTTGGCAAATCAGGCCAGATCCTCACCGGTGATGTATTTTCTCATCGGTACATACAAAACCGCAAAAATCACCAGGCACAGCACCATGTCGATTGCCACATAACTGCCGTTGTAGACCAGAGAATACAGATAGGGATTGCTAAAGGCGTGGTTAAACACTTCCGTTGGCTCATAAATTTTGTAAATGGTCACGCCGCTGATAAAGTGGATCACAAAGCGGCAGCAGCAGCCAACCACCGTTCCGACGAAAATGCCGCCCTTTGTTTTCCAGAAGAAACCGCACACGCCAAGAACCGCAAAGGCTAGCAGATAGTCCAGCAGCATGGACCAGGGCCCCCATGCATAGGCGCCGTCAAAAATCAACTGCAGCAGACCATAGGCAAAGCTGGCCAGAAAGCCATCTTTCCAACCCCAGCGAATGCAGTACAGGAAAATCGGCAGCATACCAATGCAAACGCTGCCGCCCTGGGGCAGCTCGAAAAGCTTGATATAGCTCAAGGCCGTGGCCAATGCCACCATGATTGCGCCCTCGGTCAGGGCACGGGTTTTGGTTCGTTTCATTGAAACATCTCTCCCATAGAAAATCAAAAAGTACCGCAATGCCCAAAACGGCGCATTGCGGTACAAACAATTCTATGGTGTTTGACTTCCTACGCCGGCATTACCCGGATCAGGTTCAAGGTGACCTGAGACGGCGCTACGTCTCAATCTCAGCCGGAGTTGCCTCCAGCGCCCCTGTCTATGCTGTTGTCTGGTCTTGCGATCTGAATGACATTATAACCTATTTGGAAGGAATGTCAAGACTCCGGCGCGTCCGGATCCTCCTTCGGCATTTTCTGATACTGCTCTTCCAGCCAGTCAATCACCTGCTCTCTGCCGTCCTCCGACAGTGGGAAGCTGCTCTCGTCGATTACTGTACTCTCTTCCAGGCAGAATTCCCCGTACCAAACCAGGCACTCCAACCGATCCTCATCATTTACCGGTTTGATCCGAAAGCGCAGGCCGAGAAAACTTCCCAGATATGTGTTTCCATTGGTAAAGCTGAGGAGATTGGGCAGAAAAAAGCTGTGATGTTCCCGCAGCATGTTCCTCGCCTCCTTATTCCGTTTTTTCTTATTTTATACCTGATGTCCGCAAATACGCAAGGGACTTTATTCTGTCAACCTTGACATTTCGTTGCTTTTTGCTATGATGAAATCATAGCATTCTAAAAGGAAAGAGGTGTGCCTCCCATGACACGGGACGAAGCCTTTGAGTTTTTAGACCGAACGGCCCGCGGCATTGCAGAAACCTTCGGTTCTTCCTGCGAAACGTTGGTGCAGGACATGGACCTCCCCTCTCACCCCATTCTCTCTATTTACAACGGGCAGGTATCCGGCCGGGAGGTAGGTTCTACGCTGGACATTCTCGGCAGCAGCCGCGAGTTGGATGACGACGCTTTGAAAACTGACTTTGTCAACCTCTACGCCACTACCCCTTCCGGACAGCAGATCAAGTCGTCCACTTTCCACCTGATGGGAGAGGACTATAATCTGGCGCTTGGCATCAACTACGACTTCACTTCATTGGTCTACGCCAATCGCATTCTGGTTGACCTGATGAGCGCCGACTCGGATCTTCAGTCCGCAATGTGGCGTGGCGGCGACGATCGATTGGGCGAAATTTTTGACGAATGTCTCGCCGCTGTCGGAAAGCCCGCCAACGCTCTGAACAAAGCCGACCGCATGAAGATCATTTCTCTGTTGGAGCAAAAGGCCGCCTTTTCCTTCCGCAAAAGCGTTCCCTATATCTCTCAGCGGTTGGGTGTAAGCCGCTATACCGTCTATAAATATTTAAATGAATATGCTGCAAGAAAAGAGGAAATTGAACCATGAGCACCAATGCGCAAATCAATGCTTGGTTTGAAAACCGCGAGGACGAATTTGTCGCCGCTCTTTCCCCCCTGATCGCTGTGGATTCCACCACCGGTTCCCCCGCTCCCGGCGCTCCCTTCGGTGCCGGTCCGGCAGAGGCACTGGAGAAAGCTTTGGCCCTGGCAAATGATTGGGGACTGATCTGCGGAGAGGACGACGGCTATGTCGGGACAGTAGATTTGAACGATCTTCCAGATCAGCTCCACATTCTGGCTCATTTGGATGTGGTCGGTGTCGGTGAGGGCTGGCACACAGATCCCTTTACCCTGGTTCGCAGCGGAAACCTGATTTACGGCCGCGGCGTAGACGATGACAAAGGCCCCGCTGTGGCCGCCCTGATGGCCATGCGGTGCGTGAAAGAGCTTGGTCTGCCGCTGAAAAAAAATGCAAAGCTGATTCTCGGCACGGATGAAGAAACCGGCTCCCGGGACATCGCCCACTATTATGCTCATCATCCTTATGCGCCCAATGCCGTGACTCCGGACTCCGATTTTCCTGTCACCAACATCGAAAAAGCGCGCTATGCGCCGGAATTTTCCGCCGTTTTCACCGTTGTATCCACCACATCTCCTCGACTGCTGTCGGTAAACGGCGGCATCCGCGCCAACGTTGCTCCGGGGGAATGCCACGCGGAAATCGCCGGCCTGCACAGAGAAGAATGCGCGGAGATCTGTGCTCTGGCAGAGCACAAATCCGGTGTCCATTTTGACCTGATTGACGAGGCAGACAAACTGATTCTGGTCGCACGGGGAACAGAAGCCCATGCTTCTGCTCCGGACGAAGGCAAAAACGCCATCACCGCTCTTCTCGGTGTGCTGTGCGCCCTGCCTCTGGCAGAAACGCCGGCGCTGACGGCAGCACGGCATCTTCATTGGTTGTTCCCCTTCGGCGACAATGCCGGTCACGCTTTGGGCATTGCTCAGGAGGATGCACTCAGCGGTCCTTTGACCCTGACCTTCTCGGTCCTCCATCTGGATGAAGCCGGATTTTCGGCGCAATTTGACGCCCGCGCCCCATTGTGCGCTACAAAAGAAAATTGTTTGGACGTGGTGGAGCAAACCTTCTCCAAGCTTGGTTGGACTTGCACCGGTCAAATGAGTCAGGTGCACATGGTGGATGCCGACTCCGACTTTATCCGCACTCTTCTGAAAAGCTATGAGCACTTCAGCGGAAGAACCGGCCATTGTGAAGCCATCGGCGGCGGCACCTATGTGCACGAAATTCCCGGCGGTGTCGCCTTCGGCGCCGGAGATCGCGACTTCGATTCCCACCTCCACGGTGCGAACGAATGTGCCCGCCTGAGTCAGCTTTTGATGTGCGGCAGAATTTATGCCAGCATTATCGCGGAGCTTTGCGGTTAATATGAGTCATACTGCAGAATTGATTGCCGTCGGAACCGAACTGCTTCTGGGCAGTATTGCCAACACCGACGCCCAGGACATCTCCAGAGAACTGTCCACCATTGGCATTAACGTATACTATCACACCGTCGTAGGCGACAACCCCCAACGTCTGCGCTCTGCTGTGGAAATCGCCCGCAACCGCGCTGACCTGATTATCACCACCGGCGGACTTGGCCCCACCTGCGACGACCTGACCAAAAATGTACTGGCCAAGGTATTTGGCCGCAAACTGGTCTTTCATCCGGAATCCGCTCAGCGGATTCGGGATTACTTTGCCCGCTCCGGTCGGGAGATGACAGACAATAACCTCCAGCAGGCCATGCTTCCGGAGGGCTGCACGGTTCTTTCCAACGACTGGGGAACCGCTCCGGGCTGTGCCTGGAAACAGGACGGCACAACCGTTCTGATGTTGCCCGGACCGCCGAGAGAGTGCGGCGCCATGCTTCGCCACCGGGTGCTGCCCTATCTGGCAAAGGAAGGGGAAGGCACCATTCTCTCCCGCACTCTATGCCTGTTTGGCATCGGAGAATCCGCTATGGAAGCCCGGCTGCGGGAGCGAATGAACTCCATGCACAACCCCACCCTTGCGCCCTATGCCAAGGAGGGCTCTACAGAACTGCGCATTACCGCTAAGGCCGCCACGGAATCGGATTGTCAAGCCCTGATCGCCCCCATAGAAGCAGAGCTCCGCAAAGAGTTCGGCGACCTGATTTACGGCGTTGACATCAAGGATCTGGCTCATGCCGCCTGCGGCGAACTAATTCGACAGAGCGTGACCCTTGCCACTGCAGAAAGTTGCACCGGTGGCATGATTGCCGGCCGCATCACCGATATTTCCGGCGTGTCCGCCGTGTACAAAGGCGGCGTTGTGTGCTACACCAACGAAGTGAAACGGAACGCCGTCGGCGTGCCGCAAACTCTTCTGGACACTTATTCCGCCGTATCTCCTGAAGTTTGCCGTGCACTGGCAGAAGGCATCCGCACCCGCATGGGCAGTGACCTCGGACTGAGCGTCACCGGCGTGGCAGGTCCCGGCGCCGATGATCTGGGGCATCCCGAGGGGCTGATTTATGTCGGTCTGTCTGATGGCCGCCACACCTGGGTGCGCACTCTGCACCTGTCTGGAGGACGGGGCAGAAACCGCAACATGACTTGTCATCATGGATTTGACCTGGTTCGCCGTTGGCTGAACCGACTGGATATGCAGGCAGAAAAATTTGAAATTTAATGCAAAGACCGCCGCAGAACCAAATCTGCAGCGGTCTTTTTTCAATTCAGGAAGGAAATTTATCGGTTGGCAAGAAACTCTGCCGCGTCGTCCGGAGCGTCATCCAAGTCGTCTCCCACATCCACCTGTTTGGGTTTGCGGCGGTAGAGCAAATCATACATAACCGGCACGACAAACAGCGTCATCAAAGTGGCATAGGCAAGGCCCCCTGCCACTACCACTGCCATGCCGCGGCTCATGTTTGCGGTAATATCCTGACTGAACATCATCGTCCCCATAGCCAGAATTGTGGTCAGCGCCGTCATCAGAATCGGGCGCAGTCGGGTTTTTCCGGTTGCAATCAGCGCTTCTCTTTTTCCCATTCCGCCCAATCGAAGCTGGTTAGTGTAATCCACGAAAACAATGCCATTGTTGACTACAGTTCCCATCAGCACAAGGAAACCAAGCAGACTGACCATACTGAGCTGATCTCCGGAAATAACCAGTCCCAACAGACCGCCGGTAAAGGCCAGAGGAATGGTGAACAGAATAATAAACGGGCTGAGCAAACTCTGGAACTGCGCCACCATCACCAGATAAACCAGCACCAGTCCCAGCGCAAGAAGCTGGATCATCTGGGTCAGCATATCTGTTACCTGTTCTACCTCACCGCCCATGGAGACGGTATAGCCCTCCGGCAGAGAATAGAGATCCAATTGACTCTGCACCTGCTCGGAAAGACGGGTGGTATTATAGCCATCCTCGGTCGTCGCCGTCACCGTGACCACATGGGAACCATTTTCCCGGCTGATGGAGCTCATACCGGCAGCATACTCCACCTCGGCAAATTCACTCAGCTTATGCTCCTCGGTGGCTGCGTTACCGTCCTCATCGGTGGTATTGACCGTGAAGGTCATATCCATCAGATTTTCCACTGTCAATGCGTCACTTTCATCCACAATTTTCACATCGACCTGTTGGTCATCTAACGTCAGCGTGGTGGAGGTCTTTTCTGTGGTCAGACGGCTGGAAATGTCCGAATAGATCTGTGCCGCAGTCAATCCCACCCGAGCCGCGGCATCCCGGTCAATTGCGAGATGAATGACTTCATCCGCCTCTTCCTGACCATCGGACACATCGGTAAATCCATCTACCGCTGCAACCATTTCCTTTACATCGTTTGCAATTTCCATCAGTTGGTCCAGATCCTGTCCGGAAATCTGCACGGTCAGTCCGCTGGACATCATGGCCGTCATATCACCGGCAGACGAGGCATCCACCTCTACGGTGCATCCGGTCTCTCCCTCGAAAAGTGCGGTGATTTTCTCTTGAACCGCCGAGATCTTGTCCGTTTTATCCATATCATCGGACAAAACCAGATAATAGGTATAGTCCTGATAATCGTTCCCTGCCGCGCTCATAGCGGTGCTCATCAAACTGCTCATATTCGTCATAGCACCCACTTGCTCGACTCCGTCGACCTGCATCAGTTTTTCTGTAATCGCATCCGCCTTGGCGTAACATTCTTCCTGAGACAGGTCATCATCCATTGTTACCTGCACATAGAGTTGGTCGCTGTTCATGGCAGGGATCATCACAATACCCATCCGCGCCACCAAGACAATGGCCACAGCCAGCAGCACCGCCGCCGCTCCCAACGGAACTGCTTTCCGCTTCAGGCAAAACGCCAGCACCTTCCCATATCCATTTTGCACCTTTTCCAGAAGCCGATCCTGTTTGGGCTGTGCCCTGCGAAGCAGAACGCTGCCCATGGTCGGTGCAACCGTCAATGCCACCACCAGACTCGCCAACAGCGCATAGGAAATAGTCAGGGCAAAGGGCAGCATCAGTTCCCGCACCATGCCGGTAGTGAAAATCATCGGCAGAAAAACACAAATCGTAGTCAAGGTAGAGGAGACAATTGCTCCGGTCACCTGCTTGGCACCCTGCACCGCCGCTCTTGGTGCCGGAAGGCCTCTGGCCCGCAGGCGATAAATGTTTTCAACCACTACAATGGAGTTATCCACCAGCATGCCTATACCAAGGGCCAGACCGGACATGGACATCATGTTCAGCGTAATTCCGGTGAAATACATTACAAGTACTGCTACCAGTACACTGAAAGGAATCGAGAAGGCCACCACTAACGTGGGGCGGACACTGCGCAAAAATACTGCCAGCACCAGAATCGCCAGAATTGCGCCAAAAATAATATTACTCAGAATCGAGTTGATGAAAATTTTTATATAGTCGCCCTGATCCATCAGCACAGTAATGTGCAGATTTGGGTTTTCCTGCTCCAATTGCTCAATGGCGGCGTTGCAGGTTTTTGAAACATCGCTGGTTCCGGCGGTACTGGCCTTATAAATACTCAGCAAAACCGCATCCCGTCCATCCATGCGGACATAGCTGTCGGCCGAATTGTCGATCATCATAACAGAGGCCACATCTTCCAGTGTGATATCTCCAATACCGTCAATACTGGTAAGTACCATACTCTTCAGCTGATCAACGCTCTCCAGTTCGTCGCCGACCTTCAACAGCCACTGATGATTGTCTTCGTCATCAATATAACCGGCTGGCATGGAAAAGTTCTGGGCATAGATCAAGGACGACAGGGTGTCCAAACTGACCAGCTGATCCAGGTTCGCACTCTTCAGCGCCTGATCCCGTGCGGAATTGTAATTTTCTCTTGCCTCGTCCAGCTGTGTCTGGGCATCCGTCAACGCCGTTGCATTGGAAGAAATCTGGGCACTGGCTGCGCCAAAAGCTGCAGCCGCTGTCATTTTTCCCGACTCCAACGCGGAATAATTGTCCAACGCACCTTGAACAGCAGAATTGACTGTATCCAAAACTGCCTGACTGGCAGCAATCTCTGTGGTCAGGTTGGCAAGCTCGGTTTCAATCTGTGGAATTCGGGTCATCACAATATTCTGCATCTGCTGAAGGTTTTCTGCCGTCAGCATAGCCGCCGTTTCCTCCTGTCCGGCCGCAGTCAGCATTTGAACTGCCATCGCCAGCTTGTCCGGATTGGCGATGGCATCCGCCACGTCCATTGGCAGTGCCTCTGCCATCGCTCCCGCTCCGGCACGCAGCTGACCAAACAGTGCATTCATCTGATCATAGCTGTCTTCGATCCCTGCCTGCTGATACGCATCCAGTTCTGTCTGCAGGGCGGTTTGATTTGCCTGCTGACTGGTGAGGATCGCGGAATAAGCCGACTGAGTGGCAAGCGCTTCATTCATCTGCCGGGTCAACTCACCCATCTGCTGGGTCTGCTGGCTTTGCTGCTCCTCCAGCTGCTGCTGCCCACTCTCCAGCTGCGCTTTTCCGCTGTCAATCTGGCTCTGCGCGTCGTCCAACTGTTCCCGTGCCTCCGCCAGCTGATCGTTCACTTTTGCCGCCAATCGATCATTCAAGGCATCGACTTTATCCTGATCCAGCCGCACCTCTACCATTTGCTCCACCAAACCCAGGGTAGACACGCTGGCCACACCGGACTGCCGCTGAAAATAAGGTGACAACGTGTCGTTGACATAGTCCGTCAACTCATAGACATCCATGTCGGAGCGATCCGCCGCCACGTACATGGTTGCCATCATATCCAGACTGATTTCCATCACGCTGGGCGTCCCTGCCAGATCCGGAAGACTGCTTTCCACCCCGTCCAGTGCAGAGTTGACCTTCACGAGGGCGGAATCCATGTCTGTGTCCTCTTCAAACTCCAGCATCACCATGCTGTAGTTTTCCGCGCTGGTGGAAGTGACATTTTTTACGCCATTCACAGTGCCCACCGCATTTTCCATCGGCTGAGTGACTTCCTGTTCCACTTTTTCCGGACTGGCACCCGGATACGTGGTAACCAGCACCAGATAGGGAGTGGAAATTGCGGGCAGCAAATCCGTAGTCATTTTTGTCAAACTGACCGCTGCCAGCATCAGAACAATAATTACCGCAACAAAGGTGGTAAATGGTTTTTTGACGCTTTGTTTTATCATAGAGGCCTCTCTTCCGGAACTTGATTTTTTATCGCGCACCAAAGCAACATTACCACAATCAAAAAACAAAATCAATCACGTCTGCGAAATGATTTCCTGCAAAAAAAAATCCTCCCCGGCAAAAGCCGGGGAGGATAAATTCGTGCTTTTCTGATGAAAATCAGGACGTAGCAACCAAGCCGCCATCGGGATAGATGGAAGCAGCGGTGACCATGTCGGAAGCAGCAGAAGCCAGGAAGATAGCCGGGCCGACAACGTCGATCTCATAGCCGATACGCTGAGCGGGCAGAGAAGCGGCGATGTTGTTGCGGACGTTCTCATCGGGAGGCAGAATACCAACCATCATGGGAGTATAGGTGATGGTGGGCCCGATCAGGTTGACCTGGATGTTAGGACGCAGGTCAGCAGCAAAGGCCTTGGTCAGCATCTCGACAGCACCCTTGGTGGTGTTGTAGGGCACGTTGCCGCCGCCGCCGTTTGCAACGGCGCGGATACCACGGACAGAACCGAAGTTGATGATCTTGCCGTAGCCCTTGTTGGTGTTGGGCTGGCCGGGAACGATCTCGACGGGCTCGTCGCCGTCCAGATTGTTGTTCTTCATCCAGTTGCCGAAGTACTTGCAGGTCAGCATCAGAGAAGTGATGTTGGTGTGCAGCATCTTCTCAAAGTAGTCGGTCTCGATCTCATAGGACCACATCTTCTTGTTGATGCCCTGAGCGTTGACCAGAATGTCGCAGCCGCCCAGACCGTCAGCACCGGTGACGACCTCAACAGCGTGCTTGACGAACTCTTCGTCGCCGGCATCGCCAGCCAGGTACATGACCTTCACGCCAGCAGCGGCCTTAGCCTGAATGCGGGCAACAGCAGCCTGCAGCTTCTCCTCGCTACGGGAAGAAATGCAGACGGAGCAGCCGTTAGCGGCATAACCCTCAGCAATGGCCTCGCCGAAACCGCCGGCGCCGCCGAAAATCATAGCTTTCTTGCCGGCGATATCGAACATCTTGGTCAGATCGCCAGAATAAACTTTAGGCATAGTAATTACTCCTTTACTCACGTTTTATTCATCTAATCCGCAGTGCGGACAGAGGAATCAAAAATCAGGCCTGAGGAGGCAGCAGGGTAACCAGCATCTTGGTTACGGTGGTGCCGTTGTTGGTCACGCTCTTGGGGCAGCCGCCGCAGCAATGGAAGCTGTCGCCAGCATGCAGAACAGTCTCGCCGTCCTCGGTCTTCAGGGTCATCTCACCCTCCAGAATGTAGTAAATGGACTCCAGAGGATTTGCGCCGTAGTCGCATCCGCCGCCCGGAACGAAATAGGTGATGCCCTGAATCATCTTGCCGCCGTCAACGTCAGCAGGATCATGCAGACGGGTGGGGACACACTCGTTGTGGCCGGGAGCAGTGTAGGTGTAGACAGTGCTGCCCTCAACGCCCTTGGCTCTCTGAACTTTGTACTGTGCCATGATAATGACTTCCTTTCAAAATCAGATTGGAAATAGGTTAACGGGCGAACCCCTCAAAGATCAACCCGATGAACTACCATGCTCAGTTTAGCACACCCCTACAAGGATTGCAAGTGGATTTGGCATTTTTTCTGCCCCTTTGGTCGTTGGTTTTTCGTCTCATGGACAGAGAAAATTTTCTCCGTTTTTTGTTTATATCGACGAAAAAACCGCTAAAAGCGCTCAAATTTCGGCGTTTTTAGCGGTCTGAATTGGAAATTATTTTCCAGTGCGTTTTCGATTGATTCAAGGGAGCGTCACAAAAAGTTTACATAGAAAAAAAGAACATCTGCAGCAGCATTTTTCTTTTCCACATTCTTCTTGATGAGCCAGCACCTCAACCGGTTATCTTTTCCGATAAAATGCCCAGGAACAAACGCCGCTCAAAACGACGCAGAGACCTGCCAACAGGAAGGAAACCGTAAATCCGGCACATTCAATCACAGCGCCCCAGATAAAGGTGCCGATGCCGACCCCCACATCGCCTGCCATCAGCAGTGTGCTAGTCGCAGCCCCGCGGCGGCGCTCCGGAACTCCCTGCACCGTCATAACCGACAAAACAGGATAAGAAATGCCCATGGATGCGCCATAGCCAATTCCACCAAGGAAATAGGTTGCCTGACAGGGCACTGTACCAATTAAAATATAGCAAACGCCGCACAGCACCATGCTGATTGCCATCAACGTCTGCGGCTTCAGTTTCTTCAGCATTGCATCTGTGCTGAGGTTGGTAATTGCCATGGAAACGGCAGCAATCAGCAGGAAAGAACCCGGACTGGAATACCCCTTCTGCTGGGCAAACAGCAGAATAAAGCTGTTGCAGCTGGCAACGCCCAGCATGATCAGCAGTTCCACCACCGCCGGCCGCAGCGCAGCCTTTTCCAAAACGGTCTGAATGCCATGCTCTGCAGAGGCGGCTTGTTCCGGTTTGGCGCGACCCTTTTCATAGTTGCACACCAGGGCCAGTGCTCCGCCGCCCAATCCCAGCACCAGGCAGAGAACAAACACCGGCATATAGCTTCCTCCGGCGCTCAGTCCCAGCACCAGATACCCTGCGCAGGCCAAACTGACCGCCATAGCGGCCCAGAAAATACCCATGCCCAGATTTGACTTTTCCGGCGGCGTCACATCCACGCTGGCGGTGGCAAAAGCAGCGTTTCCTGCAGCAAATCCCATGCCCTGAATTCCGCGAAGGAGAAGCATCAATGCCGCAATCGGCAGAAGTCCAAACAGGAGGGCGGCTGCCCCCATCAGGATCGTGCCAAGTACCATCACCAGACGGCGGGAACGGGTGTCCACCAGATAGCCGCCCAGCAACCGGCCGACGATGCCGAAAATGGCAAAGGGCACGCCGATCAGGCCGGAAAAGCTGGTAGAAAAACCAATACTGCTCAAATACAGGGGCAGAGAATTATTTAACAGGTTGTGCACCAGGAGCAGGCACAGGGAGCCCAGCCAGATGCAGACATAAAAGCGGTTGAATAGTTTCTTTTGCATGTAAGTCCCTCTTTCTTCGATCTTTTTTTGACATACAATTGTATATGATACCGTCTCGCCACGGAATTTCAACCCATATTTTCAGCTTACCTGCAGGTAACCTGGTTACCTTCGATGCACAACCGCACTTTATTGTGCGGTCTTAACAATTTTGTTCCGATATGTTAGACTCGCTTTGTTGAGAAAGTGAGTAAATCACAAAGAGATGACAAGGAGGAAAAACATGTCAACTACAATTGGTATTCTGTCCATTATTGTGGCATTTGCCGGTTTGATCGTGTTGACGTATAAGGGCATGTCCGTCATGTATGTGGCTCCGCTGTGTGCCCTGTTCGTCGCATTGGTCAACGGTATTCCGCTGCTGGACGCCATCACCGGCCCATTCCTGGGCGGCACCACCGGCTTTATTACCGGCCTGCTCCCCATCTTCATGCTGTCCATCCTCATGGGCCGCGTTTATGTAGAGTCCGGCGCTGCGGTGAATATCGCCCGCACTCTGATGAACGTCTTTGCCCGCAAGGCATCCGGTCCCCGCAAGCAGACCATCGCGGTCTATATCTGCATTGCGGTCAGCTGGGCCATGTGCTTCGGCGGCATCGACACCTTCTGCGCCCTGTTCACCCTGTTCCCGGTTATGCTGACCATCTGTTCGGAAGCAAACATTCCCCGCAAGTATCTGATCGGTTTGATCACCTGCGGTGTTTCCACTGCTGCTTTAACCCCCGGCGCACCGTTGGTTACCAATTACACCCCCATGAACATTCTCGGCACCAGCTCTGCCGCCGGTCTGATTCCCGGTTTGGCTGCGGTTCTGGTCATGCTGCTAGGCGGCGGCATCTACCTCTCCAAATCCATTCATCGCGCTTCTGCCCGCGGCGAGGTCTTTGAACCGGGCAATGTGCCTTTCACCCCTCCGGAGGAAGGCCGCAAGTATCCCCCCTTCGTCATTGCCCTGCTGCCCCTGGTGCTGGTGGTTGTGGTGTTCAACCTTATCAACAACCTGATTCCTGCGCTGGCGCTTGGCTTTGTCCTTTCCCTGATCCTTTTGGTGCCTTTCTTCCCCAAGACTGCGGAGTGCAGCCGCGGCAAGGCACTGATCAACACCTTGAACGAAGGCGGCCGCTCCACTGCCGAGTCCATCTTTATGGGCGCAATTGTGGTGGGCTTCGCCTCTGTGGTACAGGCCACTGCCGCCTATCAGGTCATGGTGGACGGCCTGCTGTCCCTGCCCCTGCCCGCACCGATTCTAGTGGTGATCGCCGTTGCAATTCTGGTCGGCCTCACTGGTTCCCCACCTGCCGGACTGGCAATTGTAGTGCCGGTGCTGGCTGCAAATCTGAGCCTGTCCCCCATTGCAATTCACCGTATTGCCACAACAGCGGCAACTACCTTTGACACCCTGCCCTTCCAGGGGGCTATCCTGATCATGCTGAGCATGGCCGACCTGAAGCACAAGGACGGTTATCCCCCCGTCATGATGTGCACTGTTGTCTGGACTCTGGCGGCTTCCGTGGTAGCGGCAATCCTGTTCGCCGTGTTCCCCGGTTTGACCTGATCAAACGCACATTTCCCACATTTCATATCCCCTCTTATCCTCGAAAACGGGCGGAGCTTCTCCGCCCGTTTTCAACAAAAAAGTTCTGGGGTTAAGGTCAGAGACTTACTTTAAAGTAACTTCTTTTCAAGGTAAACGTGTTCTGATACAATGAAGTTGCAAACAGAAGATCCATTACCGAACCTTATTATAAAAATAAAACAACACAGAAAGGAAGCAATCACCATGAGCTGTAAATTCCCCCATATGTTCCTGCCCATGACCATCAAGGGCGTCACCTTCAAAAACCGCGTATTTGCATCCCCGATCACAACCAACCGCATTGTTGACCACGGCTATCCCACCCCCGAGGGCATCGATGTCTACGAGACCAAGGCACGGGGCGGTTTTGCCGAAGTAACCGTTACGGAAAGTTTCATCGACCACGAATACGCCTGGCGGCATGAGCACGGTCTGGACGTGTGGTCCAATCCTATGACCACCTTCCACATGGAATCCATCATGACCCTGACCGAGGCTATCAAGGCCCACGGCGCTGTTGCTTCCATTCAGCTCAACCATGTTGGTGCCATGAACCACCCGGATACCATTCCCGGCCACAAGAATCCCATCGGTCCTTCCGCCTTTGTCCGCGAGGACGGCGTTCAGGTCGAGGAGATGACCGTGGAGATGATGAAAAAGACTGCCGATCAGTGGGCAGAAGCCGCCTGGGTATGTAAATCCCTCGGCTTCCAGATGATCAACCTCCACGGCGGTCACGGCTGGCTGCTGAACCAGTTCATCTCTCCCCGTTTCAATCACCGCACTGACGAATACGGAGGCAGCATGGCCAACCGTGCCCGCTTCCCGATCATGGTTTGCGACCGCATTAAAGAGGTCTGCGGCGATAATTTCCTCATCGAATATCGTATGTCCGGCTCCGAGCGCATTGAAGGCGGCATGACACTGGAGGACGGCATTGAGTTTGCAAAGCTGATCCAGGATCACGTCGACCTGATTCACGTCACCTCCGGTGTCTATCAGGATCACGTCAACACCAAGGCGTTCAGCTCTATGTTTGATAAGCACGGCTGCAATCTGGATCTGGCGGAAGCTATCAAAAAGAACGTCCATGTTCCCGTGGTGGCTGTCGGCGGTTTCAACGGCCCGGATCAGATTGAAGACGCCATTGCCTCCGGCAAGTGCGACTTTGTCGCCATGGGCCGTCAGCAGTTTGCAGATCCCGCTTTCGTGAACAAAACGCGGGACGGTCTGGAGGACACCATCGCCCCCTGCCTGCGCTGCTCCTGCTTCAATCCCCTGGCCTCCAATCCCGGTGAGCGCCCCATTCCTTCCCTGTGGCACTGCGCCGTCAACCCCTGGTCTCAGCGTGAACTGCGCTGGCGCAATGCACCCAAGCCCCTGGGCAAGCGGAACGTGGTCATCATCGGCGGCGGTGTTTCCGGTATGTATGCCGCCGTTACAGCTGCCGAACGCGGTCACGAGGTTACTCTTGTGGAAAAGGCAGATAAGTTGGGCGGTCAGCTTTGGTTCACTGAAATCGACACCGACAAGGAATCCCTGCTTCGCTTCCGGGACAGCATGATTGCCCGCTGCAAATATGCCGGCGTGAAGATCCTGCTGAACACAGAGGCCACCAAGGAGTCCATTCAGTCCATGAATCCGGACTATGTCATCTGCTCCGTTGGTGCGCATCCCTTTGTTCCCCCTATCAAAGGCATTGAAAACGCTGAGCACGCTCTGTATGCTTACACCCATCCCGACGAGATCAAGAACAAGCGCATCGTCATCATCGGCGGCGGCGCCATCGGCTGCGAAAGCGGCTACTTCTTCGCCAGTGAATGGGGCGCTCACGTTGATATCCTCGAAATGCGGGACGATGTGTGCAAGGATTCCGGCATAAGTCAGCGCATGGCGCTGTTGCCCCGGATGAAGAAGTCCGGCATGGGCACCTATTGCTCCGTCAAGGTAGGCGAAGTCACTGACAAGGACGTCAAGTTCACCGATAAGGACGGCAACGAGCAGTTCATCGAGGCCGATCTGGTGCTCCACTGCTGCGGCAGCCGCTCCAATGATGACATTGTCAAGAGCCTGGAAGGCTGCTGTGACCGCTTTGTGGTTACCGGTGATGCCAAGCAGGCCCGCACCGTCAAAATGGCAACCTACGAAGGCTTCTGCGCCGCAATGGATATCCTGTAATCTACTAACATGACAGCAAGAAAAGGCTGGGACGCACCGTCCCAGCCTTTTTCTGTCCGTTATGTCTTTTATCTACTGGACTAAAAGGACCGAGAGCAGTCAATAAGGACGTAAGCACCGTGAGCGACGGCTATAATGGAAGACATAGAGCGACAACAACATTTACTTCTGCGGACATACCGATGCCGTGGCATACCTCAAAAATTAAAGCGATCTGACGCAGGCGACGCGGAACCCCCGTACCGTTTCCTCATATTACTGCCTATTTGGACGCCCTATCTGCATATATTTCAAAGAAATATATGCAGATAATTCGGATAGCAGCTTGTTTTCTGCATATAATATGCTATAATTATGTGCAGAAAGGGTGGCTCTGTATGAGAAAATTTGATTACTCCTTTTTGAATAACGGTTTGCTGCCAGCAAACCTTGTGAACCTCACTTCCAATATTGCGGCGCTGAAAACTATGGCAGGCGTGCGCAAGGACGAATACACGCAGATCTTCACGGAACTGGAAGCCGTCGCAAAGGTGCAGTCCATCAAAAGTTCCAATGCCATCGAGGGCATTGTAACCAGTGATGAGCGTATTGCCGCCATTGTCAATCAGAACAGCGCCCCGCTGAACCACAATGAGGCGGAGATCGCCGGGTACAGAGATGCGCTGAATGAGATCCACTTGGGCTATGAACATATTGACTTCCGGCAGAGCGACATTCTGCGGCTGCACGAAATGATGATGAGCTTTGCGGGCTATGAGTACGGCGGGCAATACAAGACGGACGATAATGTGATTTTGGAGATCGACGCAGACGGAAACCGCCGTGTCCGTTTCCGTCCTACCTCTGCGATCGAAACGCCGAAAGCAATGGAGCAGTTGGAGCTTGCCTATCTGGATGCCCGAAGTGATGCGAATATCAATCAGCTTCTTTTGATCCCCTGTGTGATTTTGGACTTCCTCTGCATCCACCCGTTCCGGGACGGCAACGGCAGAATGTCCCGTCTGCTCTCGCTGCTGCTGCTATACAAAAATGGCTTTGACGCAGGAAAATATGTGTCCTTTGAGGAGCAGATCAACAACTACAAGGCGTATTATTACGAAGCCCTGCGGCAGTCCTCGGCGGGATGGGAAACGAATGAGAACTCTTATTTCCCCTTTATCGAGAATTTCCTCTCCACCCTTTATATGTGCTATAATGAACTGGACAAGCGGTTTGCGGTGGTTCACGGTAAGAAGATCACGAAGAAAGCCCGTGTGGAGGCAACCGTCCTAAACAGCCTGACGCCGCTATCCAAAGCCGAAATTTGCAAAATTCTCCCCGATGTCAGCCCCACAACCGTCGAAGCCGTCCTCGGCGCAATGGTCAAGACTGGTTCCGTAAAGCGGATCGGCGCAGGACGGACAACGAGGTATATTAAGGCGTAAGAGGTATTTATGAGTAAGAAAAAAAAGCAAAAAGACAACCTTTTGGTCAAAATATAAGATACACATCATTGTTTTAGCCACAGCTTCTGTTATTGCCTATTTCCTAATTTATCTTGTGTTCAGGGGGAATGGCTTTTTTCCAGTTGGATCAGATTTAGAAAAAAGTGATTGGCTTTCATTCTTGGGCGCATACCTGTCTTTTATTGGAACTGTAATCGTAAGCATGATTGCCATATTTCAGAGTCGCTATTACAGTGAATTGAACAAAAAGAAAGATGCTTCAATCAGTAAGAAAGAAATACAGCCAATTTTCTCTGTTAAGATAGTAGCAATAGATATTCAACTGGATAGAACGGCCGAAGCATTTAGTTTATCTGATAAAAGCAAGAGTCCCGTCCACAAGAATGTAAAAATCAGCGTTGAGAATGTCAATAGATTCCCTATTAAGCATGTGATCATATTTGATAAGTACATCACTCCGTTGCTGAAATGCAACGAGGTACAATTCGTTCACTGTGCGTACTATGATTCAGATGACGCAAAGAAGTGGCCAAGCAAAGTGGCAGTGTTGACTGATGAATATGAGCGCAATGACAGAAGTATTCCCAAATGGTTCAACATCAACTATGAAGATGTTGATGGCAATGAGATGTATCAAAGCTACGAATTAAGGGATTTTGAAGGGACACTATACTATGCTCTTGAAAGTATAAATGATATATGAACACGGCAGAATTGCGTACATAGCCGAGAGCTTTTCATTCTGAAAGCCCCTCGGCTATTTTTATGGCAGAACGGAGGTGAAACATAGTCAACGAAGAAGCTCATTTTTTCCCTGTGCAAAAAAGCATTGGCTTCATAGTGAAATATCGGTTTGATTTATGGTGTATTTAGCTGAAACAGGCAAAAAAAATAACGATCACACAATCCAAACGGACTGTGTGACCGTATTTATATCAGTTGTTCTGCCTACTCTGTTTGCGTCAACTTTTTATTGGCGCTGCTCCTTAATCGCAGCCTGTGCTGCTGCCAGACGCGCTACCGGCACGCGGAAGGGACTGCAGGAAACATAATCCAAACCAATCCGGTGGCAGAACTCCACGCTGGTGGCATCGCCGCCGTGCTCGCCGCAAATGCCCAGCTCCAACTCAGGCCGTGTCTTGCGTCCGTCCTCAGCCGCCATCTGCACCAGTCGTCCCACACCCTTGGTGTCCAGGTGCTGGAAGGGATCCGACTCGTAGATCTTATGGTCGTAATATGCACCGAGGAACTTCGCCGCATCGTCCCGAGAGAAGCCGAAGGTCATCTGCGTCAGGTCGTTGGTGCCGAAGGAGAAGAACTGCGCTTCCTTGGCAATTTCCCCTGCGGTCAGAGCAGCGCGGGGGATTTCAATCATTGTGCCCACCAGATACTTCATATCCAAACCGGAGGCCGCAATCAACTTATCTGCAGTGGCAACAATGACGTCCTTTACGAACTTCAGTTCCTTCACCTCGCCCACCAACGGAACCATGATATGGGGGGTAATCAGTTTTCCGGTCTCTTTGCTCACCTGAACCGCGGCATTGATAACTGCGGTGGTCTGCATTTCCGCAATCTCCGGATAGGTAACTGCCAGACGGCATCCACGATGACCCATCATGGGGTTGAACTCATGGAGCGACTCCACCACGTTGGTCAGCTCCTCTGCCGTCATACCCATGTCTGCGGCCAGCTCCGCAATGTCCTCCGCCTTGGTCGGCAGGAACTCATGCAGCGGCGGATCCAGATACCGGATGGTCATGGGACGATCGCCCATAATACGATACATGGCTACAAAGTCCTGCTCCTGATAGGGCTCTACCTTTGCCAGTGCCGCTTTACGGGCTTCCACCGTGGTGGCGCAAATCATTTCCCGCACTGCCTTAATGCGATCTGCAGCAAAGAACATGTGCTCCGTGCGGCACAGGCCAATGCCTTCTGCGCCCATATCGATGGCGTTTTGCGCATCGGAAGGATTGTCTGCATTGGTCAAAACCTTCATCTGGCGGCGTGCATCGGCCCAACCCATAAACTTCTTCAGGTTGGGGTTTTCTGTAGCAGAAACCGTCTTGATAATGCAGCCATAGATATTGCCGGTAGATCCGTCAATGCTGATCCAATCGCCTTCGTGGAAGGTATGGCCGTTGATGGTGAACTCCTTGGCATCATAGTCAATCACAACCGTGTTCTCATTGCCGCAGCCGGACACACAGCAGGTACCCATACCACGGGCCACAACCGCCGCATGGCTAGTCATACCGCCCCGCACGGTCAGAATGCCCTGACTGACCTGCATACCAACAATGTCCTCCGGAGAGGTTTCCAGACGGCACAACACCACCTTGGGCATCTCGCCGGACTTCACCTTTTCTTCTGCATCCTCTGCCGAAAACACAATCTGTCCGCAGGCAGAACCGGGAGAGGCGGCCAATCCCTTGCCGATCACCTCAGCGGCCGCCAACGCCTTTTCATCAAACTGGGGATGCAGCAGAGTGTCCAACTGCTTTGGTTCCACCCGAAGCACGGCCTCAGTTTCATCGATCATTCCTTCGTTGACCAGATCAATGGCAATCTGCAACGCCGCCTGCGCCGTGCGTTTGCCGTTGCGGGTCTGGAGCATGTAGAGCTTTCCGTCCTCAATGGTAAACTCCATGTCCTGCATGTCTTTGAAATAAGTCTCCAGTCGCGTTGCAATGGAAACAAACTCCTCATACACCTCCGGCATCTCTTCCTGCAGCTTGCGGATCGGGGAGGGCGTACGCACACCGGCAACCACATCCTCGCCCTGAGCATTGATCAGGTACTCACCCATTAATCCCTTTGCGCCGGTTGCAGGGTCCCGGGTGAATGCCACGCCGGTGCCACTCTTGGGTCCGGAGTTGCCGAAGGCCATCTGCTGCACGTTGACCGCAGTGCCCCACTCATAAGGAATCTCGTTCATCTTGCGGTAAACATTGGCGCGGGGATTATCCCAACTGCGGAACACTGCCATAACCGCACCGATCAGCTGCTCCTTCGGATCCTGGGGGAAGGGCTTGCCCTCGTTGTCTTCATAAATCTTTTTAAAGATGCCGACCAGTTCCTTCAGGTCATCCGCCGTCAGGTCAACGTCCTCTGTCACGCCCTTGGCTTCCTTCATTTTATCGATTTCTTCCTCGAACAGGCTCTTGGAAACCCCCATAACCACATCGGAATACATCTGAACAAACCGACGATAGGAGTCATAGGCAAAGCGCTCGTTGTTCGTCTTTTTTGCAAGGCCTTCTACCGCCTCATCGTTCAAACCCAGATTGAGGATGGTGTCCATCATGCCGGGCATGGACTGACGAGCACCGGAACGCACGGAAACCAACAGAGGATTGCTGATATCGCCAAATTTTTTCCCGGTGATTTCCTCCAGGCCCTTTACGTGGGCAAAAATATCCTCCACGATTTCGTCCGCAATGCGCCGGCCATCGGTGTAATACTGAGTGCAGGCTTCAGTAGTAATGGTAAAGCCCTGGGGAACCGGCATACCTGCAGCGGTCATTTCCGCCAGACCGGCACCCTTACCGCCAAGGATATTCTTCATAGTCACCTTGTCACCGGCAAACGCCTCAGAACCTTCGCTGAAATAGTAGATAAACTTCTTTTCCATGGGATTCATTCCTCCTCACAGGTTACGCGCCGCCGTGCTTTTGCAGGATTTCTGTCAACTCAAACTTTTTATTGTGCGGCCCGCATAATGTTATATCTCTTGCACGACTGCATTATATAACTATTTTGTGCGATATGCAACAATATTTTATTGTTTTTGCGATTTTTTATTACATTTTTTAGATACTTGCTTAAAATTATTTTATGAAATTCCTTTCTGAAAGTAGGTTGCAAAAAGCAGGATTTCATGCATTTTAAACTGTCCATTCAGTCAGTATTTATTCGCAAAAAAGGGCGGCAGGCGATTGCCTGCCGCTCGATAGGTCACAATGTTCAATATTCGTTTTAATTCTGCTTTCCTTCCCGCTCCAACTGCCTCATATTCCGGAATTCACCCAATGCCATCAGAATAGCCGCGAGCATAGCAAAGAAATCTGCAATCGGACCGGCATACAACAACCCGTCAAATCCGACGAACAACGGCAGAATCAGCATAAGCGGGATCAGGAAAATCACCTGCCGTGTTAGGGAGAGAAACACACCCTTCATTGGCTTTCCCAACGAAGTGAAAAACGTAGATGTAATCGGCTGCATAAAGTTTGCAAACGAAAAGAACAGGAAGATACGGAAAAACTTTACACCGCAGGCGAAATAAGCCTCGCTTCCCTCACCGAACAGCCCCAACAACTGCCTCGGAAACAGCTGATACGCCAGAAAGGATACAACCCCAACCACAGCACCGGCACACAGCGCCATGCCATACGCTCGCCGCACCCGATCATAGTTTCGTGCCCCATAGTTAAAGCTCTCAATGGGCTGACTGCCCTGGCTGATACCGATGATAACGCTGAAACACAACTGGCTCACCTTCATAACAATGCCGCCCACTGCGATGGGGATCGCCTCCCCATAGATGCTCAATGCTCCGTAATGCTTCAGGGAATTGTTCAGCACCACTTGCGTCACCAGCAGTGCCAACTGGTTAAAGCAGTTGCCTGTACCGTTGGCAGACAGCTCTGCCAACGCAGACCACCGAACCTTCAGGTATTTTCTGCAGAGAGGAACGGTGCGGAAGCGGGTGGACAGATACCAGATGACCTGACAGCCGGAAAAAATCTGACCGATCACCGTTGCAATAGCCGCGCCGGCCATCCCCATTTGAAATCCCATCACCAGAATTGCATCCAACACGGTGTTGATAATAGCGCCGGAAAGAGAGCAAATCATAGTCATACGGGGATTCCCATCCGCCCGAATCAGGTGGCCGCCGCCGGTGGTAAGCACCAGAAACGGGAATCCGAAGGCGGTTATGCGCACATAGGTCACCGCATAGGGCAGTACATCTTCCGGTGATCCAAAGGCATGCAGCAGCGGTGTTAAAAACAGCTGCGTCACAAGGCACAGAATCAAGCCGCCGGCAAACAGCGCCACAGCTGCTGCGCCGATATAATAGGGTGCTCGCTCCTTTTGTCCCCGTCCCATGGCCAGATTGAACGCAGAAGCGCCGCCGATTCCAAACAGCAGCGCCATGGCCACGCAGCAGGTCGTCAGAGGAAACGCCACATTGGTGGCGGCATTTCCCAGTGTGCCCACAGTCTGACCGATAAACAGCTGGTCCACAATGTTATAAATAGATCCCACCAGCATTGCAACTACACTCGGCACAGCAAACTTTACCATCAGCCCGCCGATCGGATCCGCTCCAAGGGGATTGATCTTACATTCTTCCACCGACAGTTCCCTCCATAAGCTCCTCTGCCTGAATTATTTCCAAAACCATGGAAACCAAGGCAGTTATTTCTCTTTCCACCTCATTATATAATAAAAATATGATCCGATCACAGGGACGATTTTTCCATAAAATAATCGAATCTATGAAATCTATTTGTACTATCTGCTTGATCCGCTGCATTTACCGTTGACTAACCTGCCAAACAGCTGATACAATCCGTTTATTATAAAATTCACTTTCCTTTGGGGGAGTAGCGGGCGCATCAAATTACGGTGCGTGGATAAGTCAACATACTGACCCGCCAACGGTCTGGTTTATCCGTAATCGCAAGACTCAGGGAGCGCAGTCTTGGTGCGCCTGGAGTCTTTTTCCTTTGCTATGCAGCGACTCAGCCACCGGCTGAGTCGCTTTCGATTTTCGGGCTGCGCAAAGGAAGAAAGGATGGATTAAAATGAATTGGAATCTTCTCTTTTTTGTCAACAGTGCTCTGTTGGGCGTTGGTTTGGCTATGGACGCCTTCTCCGTCTCGGTGGCCGGGGGACTGCAGTGTCCCCATATGCCGCTTAGCGAAAGCAGCACCCGCGCCGGAACCTTCGGCTTCTTTCAGTTTGCCATGCCCATGATCGGCTGGCTTTGCATTCACACCATCGCCGTGCGCTTTGCCGCGTTTCAGAAGTGGATTCCCTGGATTGCTCTGGCTTTGCTGGGATACATCGGCGGCAAAATGCTGTGGGAGGGATTCCATCCGGGCAAGGAGGAAGAAAACGCTGCCTCTGCAGAGCCTTCCATTGAAAAATCCAATGGCATTGCCTGGGGCGTTCTGCTGGCTCAGGGCGTCGCCACCTCGATTGATGCCCTCAGTGTTGGCTTTACCATCGCAGACTACTCCCTTTTGATGGCAACGGTATGTTCTCTTGTGATTGCCGTAGTAACCTTCTTCATCTGTCTGGCCGGATTTCGGTTAGGTAAAACCATCGGCAGTCATCTGGGCGGAAAAGCGGAAATTCTTGGCGGTGCCATTCTTATATTCATCGGTTTGGAAATTTGGGTCAAAGGTGTGTTTTAAATTTTCAGAACATTGTGATATAATGTTCGTCTAGCACTTCCTTAAGGGAAAGTGATATTCTGAAAAGGAGCTTTCCATGGACAAACGCGCATTACTTGATCGGCACGCCGCAGACAGCGAAGAACGGCTGACCCTCTCCCGCGTGTTGGATAAAGCGGAAGCCGCTCAGCGGCACCAGAATCCGGAGAGCACGGTGTTTCTCTCCCCGCGGGAACGCATCGCTGCTGAACAACTGCTCCACGCTGCCAACACCGGGGCATATTCCCCTGTCGGCGGTTATGATGGTGCAGAACGGCAGCTGTTGGTGTTTTGTCCCGACTGGCTGGAACCGGAATTTCTTCCCGTTTCCGACTATATCACCCTGCTTCGCTGCCGCTGGTTTCACGAGGACAGTGCCCCTTCCCATCGGGACCTGTTGGGCTCTTTAATGGGTATGGGTATCCGGCGAGACACCGTGGGAGATATTCTTGTAGGATCTGACAGTGCCGATCTTCTGGTACTGCCTTTCATTGCCCCATTTTTGCGGGACAACCTTACCTCCGCCGGAAGGATTCGACTCCACGTGGAGGAAATCCCTCTTCAGGAGATCCATATTCCGAAGCAGGAACGAAAAATACTTCACGACACGGTGGCCGCCCTGCGGCTGGACAGTGTTCTCGCCTGCGGCTTCTCCATCAGCCGCAGCAAAGCCTCCCAGTTCATTGCCTCCGGACGGGTCGCCGTCAACTGGCAGGACACAGGGAAAAGCGACTTTTCTGTAAAGGTCGGCGACGTACTGTCCTGCCGCGGTTTAGGTAAATGCCGCCTGACCGAAGTAGGCGGATTGAGCCGAAAAGGACGCATCAATATTACCATGGAGCGCTATTTATAAATCTCCTCTGAAAGGAACCGGAACCTATGACACAGGAAGAACGAGTAAAACGAATCAATGCACTGGCGGCAAAAGCCAAGACGGGCCCGCTCTCCCCGGAGGAAGCCGCTGAGCGGCAACAACTGCGGCAGGACTATCTGGCTGACTTCCGCGCCTCCCTGCATCAGCAGCTGAACAACACCTATATTGTGACGCCGGATGGAAAAAAACGAAAGCTGGAGCGAAAAGGAAAGAAGTAAAGCTTTCTTTTCGCTTCAAATATTTACAAATGAAAACAGATTTTAAAACTTCATTAAACCCTTGCTTTTTCCCCTTTCATCCCGGATAATAGGGGCAAGGGTATACAAACGTAATATGCCGCAAACTGCGGCGAGGAGGACAAGAAGAATGACAAAGAAAAAGCTTACAGCAGTCATTGCCGCATGCGCGGTCATTGTTGTTGTGCTGGCGGTCATCCTGATCTCCATGCTCACCAAAGGAGATTCAAATACAGCAGAACCGGATGCGCAATTCCTTGCAGGCACCACAATCAATGGGCAGGATGTCTCCGGTTTGACCGCAGAGCAGGCCAAGGAAGCTTTGGCCAAGGTACCGGACACTTACACCTTCACCCTTACCATGGGCGAGAAGGTCTACCGGGTCACCGGTTCAGAGCTGAAGCTCACATACAATGAGCAGACGGATCTCTCTGCCCTGCTGGCTCAGCAGGAAAAGGATTCCACTCAGACTGCTTTCACCGTGGAAAACCTCTACACCTCTGATCTTACCGCTTTGAAAGATCAGGTCACCGCAGATTTCGGCAGCACAACCGCCGCTGCGGAAACTGCCGCCGAGGGAGATGCAGCCGCCAGCGCAGCCGCTTCCCAGTCTGCGGAGGGAGAAGACGCTGCGCTTGCACCCACAGAGGATCCCAACGCAGCAAAAAATGCCTATCTGAAATATGATGAAACTCAGCAGTTGTTCACCATCGTTCCGGATGAACCCGGCACAAAGGTGGACACCGACAAAGTCATGGAGCAGGTGCAAACAGCAGTAACCGCCCTGTCCGCCGAGCTGACACTGGACATGACCCAGTTTGCTCAGCAGGCAGAGGTCAAAGCCGACAGCGAGGCGCTGAAAGCCGCTTTGGAGGACGCCAACTCCCGTCTGGATATGAAACTGAGCTACACCTTCACTCCCGACGGCGGAAGCACTTCCACCGTTACCATCGATCGCGCCACCCTCGGCAGTTTCTTCTGCGCCAGTGCCGACGGCCAGAGTGTGGAAGTAGACGAGGAAGTGCTGGGCAATTATGTTGCCGAACTGGTCAGCAAATACAGCGTGGCCGGCAAATCCTCTCCCTTTAAAACCACCGGCGGCGGCACCATCAATATCAATATGGCAACCGCAGGACAGAGCGTAGACAGTGAAAAGCTGTACAACGACATGCTGGAGTGCCTGAAGAACAAAACCAGCGGCACCCGTACCGCTCCCTATTCCACCAAGAGCGACGACTCCTCCGGTTATTGGGGCGGAAACTACGTGGAGATCGACCAGACCAGTCAGCACCTGTGGCTGTACAAAAACGGCAAGGTGATCGTCTCCTGCGACATCGTCAGCGGCAATGTCGCCAACAACACCCGTACTCCCAACGGCTGTTTTACTATCTTTGCGAAAAACACCAACCGCTATCTTCAGGGCACCAACTTTGACGGCACTCGTTATAAATCCTGGGTTAGCTATTTCATGCCCTTCTCCGGCGGCTGCGGCATCCACGATGCCACCTGGCGCAGCATCTTCGGCGGAACAGAATACTACTACAACGGAAGCCACGGCTGCGTTGGCGTCACTTTGAGCAATGCCAAGACGATCTATAACAACGTCAGCGTCGGCACCCATGTGGTCGTTTACGGCGGCATTTCCAAGTCTGAACTTCCTTCTCAGGAGCCACCGATCAGCACGCCTTATACAGAGGTTACCATCGCCGTCGGCGAGAGCAAAAACCTGCAGTTCACCACTTCCTCCAACGGTCTGAAAAAGTGGTCTCGCAGCAATGACAACGTTTCCTTTGACGACAACGTGGTCACCGGTCTGCAGGTAGGCGACACGATTGTTGCTCTGTATGTTAACGCATCCGGTCAGTATAACGCCGGTCAAAAGGAAGTTCTCGTCCACGTGGTGGAGAAGAGCGCCTCAGACCAGAGTGCCAGTGCCTCCATCGGAACCAATAGTCTGACCGTGGGCGACACCACCACAATCAGCGTCAGCGGCAACCAGACCAGCGCCAGCTTCTCCAGCAGCGACAGTTCCGTTGCCTCTGTGGACGGTAGCGGCAACGTCACCGCTGTGGGCGCAGGCAGCGCTACCATCACCGTTACCTGCCCGGGCAACGACAGTTGGAATGCCTGGAGCAAGAGCTTCTCCGTAAGTGTTTCTGCCAAGGCACCGGAGCAGAAGGACCAGAGCATCTCCGCCAGCGCACCTTCTCATATGACCGAAGGCACTTCCGCCTCCATCAGTGTCAGCGGCGCTCATACCGCGCTCAACTTCAGCTCCAGTAATTCTTCTGTTGTGACGGTCGACGGAAGCGGCAACATCACCGCCGTCGGCGCAGGCAGCGCAACCATCACCATCACCTGTGACGAAACATCCGAATGGAAGGGTGCCTCCACCACCTGCACCATCACGGTTCAGCCCAAAGAAGATCCTCAGCCTACCCCAGGCTCTGGTTCTTCCTCCCGCATCTCTTCCGTCTCGGTCGGCGAATAATCCTAACTTCATGAAAAAGAGAGGGACTGCTACAGAATTGCGGCAGTCCCTCTTCATATTACGGCCTGTTTTACTTACTCATAATACTGTCTTGTATCTTAGTAATCTACCCATTCAATGTTTTGTTCGACTTGCCAAAAGGTTTTTCCATCAAACAACGGTTCTTTCAGAAATGCATCCAGGCTCTCCTGTCGACTAAGTCCTTCCACATACCAAAGTAGATCTCCTATTGGTTCCCACTGTTGCAATTCAAAGCGGTATAGACCATTTTCGAGAATATATCCTTGTGAAAAATACTTTTTCCCATTGTATGTGTAAATCAATTCTTCACCATCCCATAGTTTATCAACAAACTCTCTGATGCTGCCGTTAATCATTTATAGTTGCACCCCTCTAAAAAATTTTTCATATTTTCTATAGAGTCTTGAGTTTTTATGCAGTACACTTGTTGTTCTGCTGAAAGAACCGTTTTTATTCTGGCTAAAACCTTTTTCGTAAATATGGTAATGAAGCACTTTTGCTTTTCCTTTTGCAATAGATTGCTCAGAATGATATGCAATTTCAAGTCGGAGATTGTGCTCCCTATCGTAGACTCTCATTGTGTTGAATGTACCATCCGGATTCATTTTCAAATAGGCAACACTAGAATGTGCAGATTCTGGCAATCCATGCTTCCCTGTTCCTTCTATTCCTTTTAAGACCTTTACACCGTACAACTTACCATCTGGTGAAAAATTTGTATCAACTTCATATGTATATGCTACAGAAATTCCCGCAGCAAAAGTTCCTCTTCCTCCCAAATCAACGCGCCACCTTTCTTGAACGGACATAATCAACAACAATCACATTTCCATCCATTTCAGCAAACGGTGTTCCAAACACAATAACATTCTCTGGTTGTAAACGCTCCCTCATTTCATTGTATCCATGTAGAAAGGCTCTTTTTCCTCTCTTGCATCCTATCATGCCTACAGCAACCGTTCCTCCTTGTTCTATTCCGTCAAAGCAAAATTCATAACTTCTCGGTGTGCTCCAACTTACAGTTGGAATCACTGTCAATCCTTTGCTTTGCCAATATGCTCCGCACCATCTGCTATGCGCAATGCTCTCCAACTGCCTCCATTGGTTCATATCTGCATAGGTCGAAAAATCCGGTGTCAACAGAAAAGCATATTGAGCAAACTTACACAGAGATTTCTCTGGATTTCGATAAACATTTTCAAACCGATAATCATCCACAAAAAAATGCACACCGCACTTTTTATTTGTATCATTGTCATTTGGCCTGGTATCTGAGCACGCAATCAGACAAATATCCGTCAAATCAACTTTTTGTTTTCTGATCATCGGAATATCCCAACATCCACATACAGGATACTGGTTCCGCATAAAC
>CAVLAO010000002.1:0-63144 GCA_963660915.1 Bacteroides sp. CAG:927
TTGCGCCGACAATACTTGGCTGGTAGCGGCCCGGGAAGATAGGTAATGCCAACATGATGAAGACGATCTGAAAAGATCGTCTTTTTTGTTGTCTAGAATATGGTTGTTTCCAATTCGTTTGCATTGTATAATAAATTTAATGATAGACGACATATGGTGGAAAAGAGCTGAAGAAAAGTGAGCGGATATGAAGACTTTGTAATTGAAGATGGCGTGTTGATGAAGTATAAAGGCAATGGCGGGGATGTTATTATTCCAGATAGTGTGACAATTATTCATAATGAAGCGTTTTTCAGATGCGCTGATCTAACAAGTATTAGGATTCCAAATGGTGTGACCAAAATCGGTAAGGGTGCTTTTGCTTGCTGTGACAACTTAGCGAGTGTTAGCATTCCGAATAGTGTGACCAGTATTGGCGTAAATGCGTTTTATGGTTGTAAGGGTCTGAAGGATGCAAATGGATTCGTTATCGTTTCAGGTGTCCTATATGGTTATTTTGGCGACAGTTCGGAAGTCACAATTCCAACCGGAGTGACTACTATTTCGTCGTTTGCATTCTCTTTTTGTAAAAAATTGACGTGTGTTACCATCCCCAATGGTGTGACTGAAATTGGCTTAGAAGCTTTTTATCGAGCTGAACATCTCGAGATTGTTAGAATTTCGGAAAGCGTTGCAAAGATCAGAAAAAATGCATTTCAGAGCTGTATAAAATTAGAAAAAGTAATCATCCGCAATCCAAATATCGAGATTGCAGAAGATGCATTTCGTAATTGTAGAGAAGACGTGGAAATTATCTATGTCACAGCAGATGACACGCCGGAAAGTTCAACGGTGACTACCCCTGAACGCTTCTTTATGCCGGAGTTAGAGTTAGTGAATAAGAGCGCAGAAAAGGAAATAAAGTTAAAAGCGATCCATGAGGAACAGAAAATGAAGAAAAAATAAGATCTCGTGAAAAGGATTCTTTGGGCGCTGTGCTCCCTCAGAATGACAGGTATGGAGAAGGTCATCCTGTACGAGGTTGCGATGCTGCCATGGAATAACAGAGTACAATGTCGAAAGTGATGACTATGAAATATCCAAACATAATGCCTGCAAAATTTATTTTCCGGGAGAACCGATTTGTTGCGACCGTGGAGTTGCAGGGCGAAGAGATAAAAGTGCATGTAAAGAACACGGGACGGTGCAAGGAATTGCTCGTTCCGGGGGCAACGGTATATCTGACCCGTTCAGACAATCTAAAGCGAAAATACGCGTATGACCTTGTGGCAGTGATGAAGGATGAGTTGCTAGTTAATATGGACTCACAGGCACCAAACGCAGTGTTTCGGGAGTATCTGGAAGGCGGTGGATTTGCAGATGAAATTACGCAGATTAAGCCGGAATATACCTTTGGTAATTCCCGGATTGATTTCTATTTTGAACGCAACGGAGAACGGAACTTGGTTGAAATCAAGGGCGTGACGCTCGAGGACAGGGGAATCTGCCTTTTTCCGGATGCACCCACCGTACGAGGCACAAAGCATTTGTACGAATTGAGAAATGCAGTGCAGCAGGGCTGGAACGCATGGGTTTGCTTTGTGGTTCAAATGAGCGGCATGCGGTACATGAAGCCAAATTGTGCGACGGATCCGGCGTTTGCACGAGCGCTGAAAGAGGCAGAAGATGCAGGCGTGAAAGTGCGTGCCTTTAGTTGCCGCGTTGAACCGGATGGGCTAGAAATTGACGGAGAGATTCCGGTCTATGTATAGATGTGCACTATAGAAAAGAATTTTGTGCATTTTATGACAAGTCCCCAGACGGATTGTGCGTCTGGGGACCTTTGCATTTATGCGGCTGTATCATTCTGCGTTCCCGGCTGCTGTGGCGGCTGAGGAGCAGAGTCGTTCTCGTTTCGATCCGGTGGAGTTTGCATATCATTCGGTTGCTGACCGTCATTATCGGGCGGACCTCCCTGACTGCGGTCTTGATCTGGAGAGAAATCGCCGGGATTTCCGCCTCTGCCCATATCACCCATGCCGTTCATACCGGAGGACGCGCCGTATACCGTGTCGGTCATCTCAATTGTAACGGTTTCTGAGCCAGCGGTCAAAGTGTAGGTATTGCCGATGGTCATGTCCGAACAGCTGACCAAAACAGATTGAAATGCTTTTTGAGAGGTGTAATTCAGAAGTACGGTTCCGTTCGCATCAGTCAGAGTGACTTCAGTGCCGGCAGCCTGTTGATTGTCCAGACAGATTAAAGCGGTACACTGGGTAGAGTTATCTCCGAAATTCATTGCCATAGTGGGCTGATCCAACGCGATGACGGTTCCGCCGGTAATGATACCGTTTCCATCATAATCAATGGCACCGTTGCCGCCGTTAGAGGGACCGTCGATAATAATGGTTCCGCCGGTGACAGTGAGGTCGCCATTGGAATCCAGACCATCGCCTTCTGCAGAGATCGAAATATTGCCGCCGGAGATGGTCAGGGAGCAGGAGGAGGCAGAACCCGGCATATTGCTTGTTCCGTCAGCGGCATTGATGCCATCATCGGTGGAAGAAATGGAAATTTCGCCGCCGGAAATATCCACTACCGCGCCTTCAATCCCTTCATAACAGGTTAAAATTGAGATGTTGCCTCCGGAAATCATGGTAGTTTCGTCGGCGTGGATGCCATCGTCTCCGGTGGATAGAATCAGAGCGCCGTCAGAGATGAGAATGGAACCATCCGTATGGATTGCATCGTCAGACGCATCGACAGTGAAGGTGCCTCCGGAAATCAAGACGGAGGTGTCGGATTTGATCCCCTTATAATCGCTGTCCGTGTCGATGTCAGTGGAAGTGGCGGTTGTTTGCGAGTTGTCCGGGCGCGGATCAAAATCCGCATGACTTTTTGTGGCGTTTGCGTTGCCGCCTCCGGCGGTAATTGTAAAAGCGCCGTCTTCGATGGTGATTGCCCCGCTGGCATCGATGCCGTCATGGGCGCTGGTAATGAGGAATGTCCCGCCGGAAATAAAAATAAAACCCTCGCCATCTGTGTCGTTTTCGGAATGGACTCCGTCGGTTCCGCTGGTGATCTCAAAGTTACCGCCGGCGATACGGACACTGTCCTTTCCGCTGAGTCCCTGCTTTGCTGCTTCGATGAAATAATCACCACTGGTAATCACCAGGTCATCTTTGGAAACTATACCGTGTCCGGTGGTGCAGCTTACAGCGAGCGTACCGCTGCCATTTAGCGTTAAGTCGCATTTTGCAAAGATAGCCGCATCCACTTTGTTATCCTCTGTAGTAGTAAATTCATCGATGGATGAGAGAATGTTTTCGGAGTTTTCTGCAGTGGTCAGAAATACCTTGTCGGCATTCAGGCAATAGAGTGCGGCAGATCCGGAGCAGGTAATATTTGCATTGGAAAGAACAAGTTGTACTTTTTCTTCACTTCCGACATCTACGACAATCTGCCCATTGGATAAGCTGCCGGTGAGAACGTAAGTGCCGGCTGTAGTTACCGTAATTGTGTTTTCAGAAATCATAACGCCGTCTCCGTCAGCACTGGAGGTGTCATCGGAAAGGGTGATGGTGCAATAATCGGAGTACCCGATTTCATAGTCGCGGGCGGTGAACATTTCATCCAGAGCTGGAGCAGTAAGCAGAGCAGCAGAAGAAGTCTGGGTATTTGCGGCGGAATCGGATGCATTTGTTTGCCCGCAGGCAGAGCAGACAGAGCACAAGGCAAAGAACAATAGTAATGCCGAGATACGCTTCCAAAGGTTGTGTTTCATAGAAGACCCTACCTTTACAGTTCATTTTCCGGAGTTTCCTGCATTCGCAGCGAGATTTCCAGATTTCCGTTGCGGCAGCGAAGCTCATCAATGAATGCTTTCTCTGTATTTGGCTGATTGAGTGTCAGTTGATAGGTTAAGCGGTTCAGACTGCCGAGATTGGTTGTTTTTACCTGAATTAACTTGTGCTGACGAGCATAGCGGGCGAAGAGGTCATCGAACATATCGACATAATCAAGGCTTTCCGGGACGGTGATTTGTAAAATCCGGCCCTCCTCAGCAGATTTTTTTCCACCCAGATTGATGCGGTTATAGAGGAGTGTGACGCCGCATAGCAGAATGGTGAGCAGTGCGGCAAAGCCGGGATACCCCATGCCGCAGGCCAGGCCAATGGCCATGGAGAGGAAGATTGCGCCGATTTCCTTTGCTGTGCCCGGAACGGAACGGAAACGGACCAGTGAAAACGTGCCGGCTACGGCAACTCCGGCACCGAGACTGCCGCTGACCATCATAATTACAGCGCAGACAACGGCAGGAAGTGTTGCCAACGTAACAATAAAGCTGCGGCTGCAGTGAGCGCGATAGGTACAGGACAGGGCTGAAATCAGTCCTAAGATCAGTGCAGCAATGAGGCAGAGAAGAAATGCAGCGGGGGTGACAGTGGAAGACGATGCTAGAAGATTGGCAAATAAAGAGTTAAGCATAGTGGAGGTCATCCTTTCTTGTTGTGTCGCAATGGGATTGTAATGCCCGATAAGCTGCGCCGTATTTTGAAAATGAGGTTTTATACAATTGTTGCTGTTCCAACAGATCGACCAGCCAAAGGGGAATGGAGGAGGCCGTTTTGATCTCCAGGAGAGATTGCTCCGGAGCCAGCAGAGCGGTTCCGCCGATGGGAGCTGTCAGACGGAGGTCATCTGTGCGCCAGAGAATATTTCGATCGAAAGTGAGACGCAGTTGGGGGTCATCTGTGCAGGTAAAGGCGCAGCGATCATAACAGAGATATACAGCGGGGCACAGATCCGGATAATAGTGAAGCGAATAATCCAATTCGCGGCCGATTTGTCCAAATTGATTCAGCAGACCGTCTTCACTGAAAAGGAAGGCCACCTGAGATTCCGGAAGGCAAATTCGGCGTTTGTAGACGATGCCTTTATACTTCTTCTTCAGTTCCAGAAAAACGCTTTGGTTGCCTGTGACGCGGCCATAACTCCGTAAGCGAAGTTTTTCCTTGTAGATTGGTTTTTCTATGGAATTGCGGATCAATCGAAAGTCCGGGGTGTCATAGTAGATGTTGCAAATTGTGCTTTCCCCATGGATATCCGGGACGAAGCGATGGATCATAGCTCGCTCCAGTGCGTCGCGCTGCTGTTGCTGCAGAAGAAACTTTATTTCAAAACGTTGAAAAACGGATTCGCTCAACTTGTCCGCCTCCTTTGCTTTTCTTGCCTATAGGATAGCGGATAAACCTAAGAATAAGTTAAAGGTACGTAAAAAGAGCGCTCTCACGTACCGTGAAAGCGCTCATACAAAGAAATAATTAAAACTGAATTGAAATGGAGAACGATTTTCCGTCGCGACTGGTTGCTTCAATTTTGCCGTTATGTGCGGCAACAATGCTCTGAGCGAGGGACAATCCGATACCGTAACCGGGGCATTGACTGCTGCGGGATTGATCACCGCGATAAAACCGATCAAAAAGCTGTTTTTGACTTCCCAAGGAGAGCCCTTCTGCGTCATTTTCGGCGGTAAAGTTAATTTTACGACCCTTTTGCTGCAAAGTAAATGTAATAGTTCCCCCATCCGGTGTATATTTCACGGCATTGTCGGCAAGGATGGAACATAATTGCTGCAGCATCCGTCTGTCACCCTGAACCTTGAGGTCCGGTTCGCACCGAAGCTGAAATTGCTGGCCTTTATTTTGTGCCATGAGAAGAAATGGATCGACGGTTTCCTCCAACAGCTTTGAAAAATTGATCTCTTCCGTGGCAAGTGGGCCGGTGTGTTCATCCATGCGAGCCAGAGACACTAGCCCCTGGGTTAATTCGGTGAGCCGTTCAACCTGACTGCGAATGCCTTGACTCCATTTGCTTTCCCCCTGTTCCATTTCCAAAACATCTGTGCAGGAGGCAATAACGGCCAGGGGGGTCTTGATTTCATGACTTGCGTCGGTAATAAAATGTTTCTGCTTTTCGTAGCTTTCTGCAATCGGGCGCACGGCGCGACGGGACAGAAGCACCGCAACAAAGAAGATTGCGACGGTTCCGCCAAGAGAAATCAGAAGGCTATAGCGGAGAAACTGACGCACGGAAGAAAGATCTCTGGTGCAATCCAGAAAGATATAGATGGTTTGACCGCTGGAGTTCGTTGCAGTGCAAAACTTATAATTGCCGGAATAACCGCTGCTTTTTCCGGAGGAGGAAAGTGATTGCGCCATAGCAATTGCATCGGAAGAGGAGATCGCCGCAATTTTCCCGGTGTCTACCGAAACCGTTTCCTCATCTTCATTTAATGTGACAGAAAAATAACGGGTTTCATACGGCGTTTCAGCGGACCAATTCCGCGGTTTTGTGACGGACTCTTCCGGTTTCTCCGGCGGAGCGGTGCCGTCGCTGTTGGGCTGGGCGTTGGGTGGAGTGGTTTCACTGGGCATGCTTCCGTTGTTGTCCACCAGCATCTGCAGCAGTTGTGCATTGCTTTGATCTTTGCTGATATAGTTGACGACATTGATTGTGCCCATCAGCAAGGTTAGCACCAGAATGACGGAGAGCATGGTAATGCCGACAAAACTGCGGCGCAGACGTCGAATCATTCCAGCGCCTCCAGTTGATACCCTACACCGCGGGCGGCGCGAATGCGCACGGAAGAACCGATGGTTTGTAATTTTTTTCGCAGACCGGATAAGTTCACCCAAACGACGTTAATTTCTGCATCGCTGTCGTATCCCCAGATCTTTTCCAGAAATCGTTCTGTCCCAATTACCTGATTTGGATTGGACATAAGCATTTCCAGCATCTGAAACTCTTTGCCTGCCAGACGGACGGACCCTTGGGGACCGCTCAGAGCAAATGTGCTTCGCTCCAACGCCAGGTCTCCAAAATGAAGCGTGGCGTCGGTAAGATCCGGCTGGCGCCGGGTGATTGCACGGATGCGTGCCAACAGCTCCTTTGTGGCAAAGGGTTTGGTAAGGTAATCGTCTGCCCCGGAGTCCAGACCTTCCACCCGATCGTCAATTTCTCCTTTTGCGGTTAGGAGCAGGACCGGAAGCCGACTGCCCTGACTGCGAATTCCGCGCAGGACAGAAAGACCATCGAGTTTTGGCATCATAATATCCAATATGGCAGCGTCATAGTTATCTCCGGAAGTCAGATAATCCAGTGCCTCCTGACCGTCGTATACCGCATCGACCGAGTAATGGTTATGGGTTAAAATAGCAACCAGTGCATCAGAAAGCATTCGCTCATCTTCCGCCAATAAAAGCCGCATAGAGGCCACCTCTCTTTTCATCATAATCCGATTATAGCATAGAAACCTAAACCATGGTTAAAGTTTTGCAGGGAATATGATATAATGTCCCTATCCTTGCGAAGGGAATGATAACAATGCAAATTAAGATTTTAGATGGTTATGTGGAAAATCCGGAAAAATTGAATTGGACTCCTTTGACCGAGTTGGGTGAATTGTCAGTTTGCGATCGGGCGCCCATGGAGGATGCCGGGAAAATTGCTCAAGTAATTGGCGACGCAGAGATCATTGTGATCAATAAGGTACTGATAGGACGAGAGGTGCTGAATGCCTGTCCGAATCTGCGGTATATCGCAGTTGCCTCCACAGGATACAATCAGGTTGATGTGGATTACGCCAGAGAAAAAAATGTTCTGGTTTCTAATGTGCCGGGCTACGGAACGGATGCCGTGGCGCAGTTTACAATTGCCCTGTTACTGGAATTGTGCGGACGTGTGTCTTCCTATAATCAGATGGTGCACAATGGAGAGTGGGGGAAGGATTTGGAGCATCGGTTTTGGGAATGCCCATTAACCGAGCTGGCGGGAAAAACGATGGGAATTATCGGATTTGGAAGCATTGGTCGTCAGGTTGGGCGAATTGCTAAGGCGATGGGAATGAAGATTCTGGCCTATAGTCGCTCCGAATGTGAACAGGGACAGGAGATTGGTACCTATGTCGATTTGGATACCTTGCTTCATACATCGGACGTGATCAGCCTGCACTGCCCTTTGTTTCCGGAGACGGAGAAAATGATCCATCAAGATGTCATAGCCAAGATGAAGCCGGGGGTTATTCTGCTGAATACTAGCCGGGGCGGATTGCTTGATGAACGGGCTGTGGCAGATGCTTTGCGCAGCGGACAGATTGCGGCAGCCGGAGTTGATGTGGTTTCCAGAGAACCGATTGAGGCGGAGAATCCGTTGCTGAATGCTCCGAACTGCATTATTACCCCCCATGTTGCATGGGCGGCGAAGGAGTGCAGACAGAGAATTGTAGACTGCGTGATTGAAAACATTCGAACCTATATCAATGGAACACCGAAGAACATTGTGAATCTGCAATGAATAGAAGGAAATTGAATTTTACGGGATTTGCAGGATTTTCTCTTTACAGCAGGAATAATAGACGTTATAATAAAAATGAGTTAATATGCTAATGAGAGGAAAGTGTGAATCAAAAATGGCTATCCTTCAATTTGATGAATATAAAACAAAACTTCTGGCACTGAAACCGACAATCGCAGATCTGGCGGAAGCGCTGGGACTGGAGAGTGCGGCGCAGGAGTTGGATTTGCTGCAGGCGGAAAGTGCAGCAGATGGCTTTTGGAATGACATGGAGCATGCGCAAAAGGTAACCACCCGGATAAAAAATCTGCAGGACAAAATCGAAGAGCAGCACAAGCGGGAAACTGCATTGGAGGATTTGCTGACCCTGTGTGAAATGGGACAGGAGATGGAAGACGAGTCCCTTGTGGAGGAAGTGCAGGAAGGGCTGGAGCAACTGGAGCATGATCTGGAAAAGGCACGGCTTGCAACGCTGTTTACCGGTGAATATGATCACTTGAACTGCATGCTCACCATCCACGCCGGTGCCGGCGGAACAGAAGCGCAGGACTGGGCAAGTATGCTGTTCCGCATGTATACACGCTGGGCAGAGCGCCAGGGGTTCAAGTGGGAAACACTGGACTATGAGGATGGCGATGAAGCGGGCATCAAGTCGGCTACGATCATGGTCACCGGTGAAAATGCCTATGGATATCTCCGGGGAGAAAACGGGGTGCATCGTCTGGTGCGTATTTCTCCGTTCGATTCGAATGCCCGCCGTCAAACCTCTTTTGCAGCGGTAGAGGTAATGCCGGATTTGCCGGATGATGTGGAAGTTGAGATTCGTCCGGAGGACGTGGAAATGCAGGTTTACCGTTCTTCCGGTGCCGGCGGTCAGCATATCAACAAGACCTCCTCTGCTGTGCGCCTGATCCATAAGCCTACCGGCATTGTGGTTGCCAGCCAGCAGCAGCGGTCTCAGTTCCAGAACAAGGATACCTGCTACCGCATGCTGAGAGACAAACTGGTGCAGCTCCAGATGCAGGCACATGCGGAGAAAATCTCTGACCTGAAGGGTGTTCAGATGAAGATCGAATGGGGCAGCCAGATCCGCTCCTATGTCTTCATGCCATATCAGATGGTAAAGGACAACCGGACAGGATTCGAGACCAGCAATATTGGGGCGGTAATGGACGGGAATCTGGATGGATTCATTAACGCGTATCTGACGTGTGAAGCCACCGGAACCTGGGTAACAAAGTAAGCTTCCTTGCGGTAAATACATTTTGCGGTTCTTCTCCGGCTTTGATGGGCAAAATCAGTTGACGAAAAGGGCACAAAATGATATGATAATACGGATGTTGCCGGAGTGGCGGAATTGGTAGACGCCCGGGACTTAAAATCCCGTGGGAGCGATCCCGTGCCGGTTCGACCCCGGTCTCCGGCACCATAATTAAGCACGATAGTTTCTGATACATCGTATCAAAAACTATCGTGCTTTTTTTACTTCGTTTGCAGATCGAGTTTAATCGTTGTTCAGTAAATTTGGATCTACGGCAGGAACAGAACTGGTTTCTGTCAGGGACAGATGGTCATAAGCCAATACATTCGGATTGACACGATATAAAGAAGCAGTTCCGTTTTCCTCGCCGGCGCACAGCAAAGTTCCATCGGAAAGTTCAATTGCTGTAGTTACCATGCCGAGGACACCAAGCTTTGAGAGAGAGCAGGAATCTAAGGAGGCATCGGTCAAGTGATAAAGCGTCACCTGAATATCTGCGGAAGAGGCAGTTGCGTTTGTCCCTTCCGGTTGATCCAGTGAAGGATCATAAGAGCGAAACAGATAGCCGCTGTCGGAAATAGACTGCATTCCGTAGTAGCTGTCCAGTTGTTCCTCGGTCATGGAAATCTCATAAGAATGCAGCATCCCGCCGCTGAGAGAAGTTCGGAGCAACCGATAGATTCCTGCGGAGTAGTCGTATTCGTTGGCATAGCACTCTTCATTGGTGAAAGAGTAGGGAAGGTAGGTGTCCTGAAGCAGAATCAGCGCTCCGGTGGAAAGGTTGAACAGAGCAGTGCAGGGAACGCCGCTTTCATCGGAACGGTAGACGGAACAAAATAGTAAAGTGTCGTTTGCGTGCAGGCCAACCAGATAGTTGAAGCGAAGATCATATTCCAACGCAACCTGTGTCGAAGCGCGATTGTCAATGTTATAGCGGTATAGATGTTCGTCCGATATATAGTAAAAGCTTTTTCCGTCATCAGAAAAACAACCGGTATTGACGGGAAGAGAAAGTTCTTCGATCCCAAGGGTTTGCGTGCAGATGGCGTAGTGGAGTCCTTCTTCGTCATAGTAGGAAAGTAGACTGCTGCCATCGGTAAAGCTTCGCAGAAGATCGTAGGAAATGTCGGACATGATGGTGTCTAAAACACGGTCATCCTCCCAATCGATCAAGGCAAGATAGGTGGTGGTGCCGGATTTTGAATCCATGCCGGTTCCGGGGGTGTCTTCGGTCCAACAGACTAACACCTGATTATCTTTTCGGTTAACCAACTTTGGAGCAGAGGAGGACGAGAAGGAATTCAGTTTTGTAAGCGCCTCGGGTTCATCTGATTCCGACGAATCCGCCGCAGGCGGAACTGTTTGCGATTCGGAAGCATCTGCAGGGGCAGAGCTTACAGGAGAGGAAGAGGATGAGGTGGGGGTTGATTGATATGTGGAAGCATCGGAGGAACTCTCTGCGGTCTGGCTGCAGCCGGCACACAGCAGCAGTGCAGCGGCAGTCAACGCGGTCAATCCGACGGAGAAACGCAGGGACATTTAAAGCACCTCTTTTTCTGAGATATAGTCCTATCATACGCTTTTTTCGGTAAAATGAAAAGATGGATTTTCTTGTATGGTTCTATTGCTTGCAATAAATCAATATCATGATAAAATAAAGAAAACAATTCCCATTCCGAGGAATAATCACGGAGATGAACAGATTGACAGAACAAAGTATCAGCTTGGAGCGCATGGAAGAAGTTGCGGCTCTGTTTGGCGCTTTTGACGAAAATATTCGTATCATTGAGCAGGAACTGTCCGTCCGCGTTACCAACCGGGAAGACGCGCTTAAGGTCAGCGGTGAGGCGGAAAATGTGATGCAGGCCGTTCGCGCCATCAACGGATTGTTGGAGCTTTCCGCACGGGGCGAGGAAATCAATGAGCAAAATGTGCGGTATACACTTCAGCTGGTGCGCAGCGGTGCGGAAGAGAAGCTGAGCGAGGTAGCAAAGGATGTCATCTGTGTTACGGCAAATGGAAAGCCGATTAAAGCCAAGACGGTAGGGCAAAAAAACTATGTGGATTCCATTCGTCAGAATGTGATTACACTCGGCGTGGGGCCCGCCGGTACAGGAAAAACATATCTGGCCGTGGCGCAGGCAGTTCGCGCATTTCGAGCAAAAGAAGTGAACCGGATTATCCTTACTCGACCGGCAGTAGAGGCCGGTGAGCGACTCGGTTTTTTGCCCGGTGATTTGCAAAGTAAAGTAGATCCGTATCTGCGGCCGCTCTACGATGCATTGTTTGAGATGCTTGGTCCGGAAACCTATCAGAAATATGTAGAGCGGGGCAATATAGAAGTGGCGCCGTTGGCGTATATGCGCGGACGGACGCTGGATGACAGCTTTATTATTCTGGATGAGGCGCAGAATACCTCGCGGGAACAGATGAAAATGTTCTTGACGCGGTTGGGATTCGGTTCCAAAATTGTTATCACCGGAGATATTACGCAGATTGACCTTCCAAGAGATACGACTTCCGGATTGAAGGAGGCTATGCGCGTGCTGAAAGGCGTGGAGGACATTGCAATTTGTCGCCTAAGCGCGCAGGATGTGGTGCGGCATGTGTTGGTACAGAGAATCATAGCGGCATACGAGCAGGATGAGCATCGGATGCAGAAAAAATCATCGGAGCGGGGAGGAAAACGGGGATGAATCACCAGATATTGATCGACAGTGAGTTGGAAGAGGAAGTTTCCTGCCAGACACTTTTGGAAAGGGTCATTATAGCGGCTTTGGATGCTGAGGGAGTAAAGACGCCATGTGAGGTGGATGTACTGCTGACGGACGATGCCGGAATCCATGAAATCAATCTGGAGCAGAGAAAGATCGATCGGCCAACCGATGTGCTGAGCTTTCCCATGTTCAACTATGAGCCGGGCAATCCGCCTACAGATGAGGCCGATGCGGACCCGGCAACGGGGTTGACGCCTCTTGGCGATATGGTGATCTCTCTGGAACGGGCACAGGCACAGGCAGAGGAATTTGGACATCCGCTGGAGCGGGAGCTGAGTTACCTGGCGGTTCATTCCGTACTTCATTTACTTGGGTACGACCACATGGATGAGGGACCGCAAAAGGCACAGATGAGAGCGCGGGAGGAAGCGATCCTCGGCAATCTGGGCATTACGAGAGAGTAATGTCTGCCAGACGATAAAGAAGTACCGATAAAACATTAGAAAAGAAATTGAGGAATAAATTATGGCAATCACACATTCCGGCATGATTACCCTGTGCGGACGGCCCAACGTAGGCAAATCCACGCTGTTGAACGCTTTTGTGGGAGAAAAAATCGCAATTGTCTCCAGTAAGCCCCAGACGACTCGCAACCGCATCAGCGGAATTGTCACCCGGGGAGAAAATCAATATGTTTTTCTGGATACCCCCGGCTTGCACAAAGCGCGCAATCGTCTGGGAGAATACATGGTCGGCGTTGTTCGGGCCAGTGTGGCAGATGTAGACGCAGTGTTGCTGGTAGTGGAACCCGTGGCCAATGTGGGCGAACCGGAAATGGAACTGATTCAGCGCATTAAGGCGTTGAAGCTGCCTGCGGTTCTTGTAATCAACAAGGTAGATGAATTAGAGAATAAAGAAAAATTGCTGGAAGTGATTTCTGCGTATAATGCAGTGCATGACTTTCAGGCGATCATGCCGATTTCAGCAAAAGAAAAGGACGGTGTGGAAGAATTGCTGGAACTTCTCCGGCAATTTCTGCCGGAGGGGCCGCAGCTCTTTCCGGAGGATATGACAACAGATCAGCCGGAGCGCCAGGTAATGGCGGAAATTATTCGAGAGAAACTGCTGTATTGTCTGGACAAAGAGATTCCTCATGGTACTGCGGTAGAAATTACCCGCTTTTCGGAGCGGGATGACGAGATCATCGACGTGGAAGCAACAATTTATTGCGAACGCAGTAGCCACAAGGGGATTATCATTGGAAAAGGCGGCGGAATGCTGAAGCGGGTGTCTACGTTGGCGCGCAAAGATATGGAACGCTTTATGGGGACAAAGGTCTATCTTCAAACCTGGGTGAAGGTAAAGGAAAATTGGAGGTCCAATCTGGCTCAGGTGCACAACATGGGCTATCGTGAGGAGGATTGATCTTCCGAATCCACTGGAGTGCAAAGGAGGAAATGCATGCATTTGACAACCACCGGTATTGTACTCCGAGAGGTTGATTACAAAGAGTCGGATAAAATATTGACGGTGCTGACACGGGATAAGGGACGGTTGACGGTGTCTGCCCGCGGCTGCCGACGGAAGAACAGTGCAATTTCTGCGGTAAGTCAATTGTTGTGCTACTCGGAACTGACGCTTTATGAATATCAAAACCGCTGGAGCATCCGGGAAGGGGACATTATTCGGGAATTTCGAGGGGTACGGAGTGACCTGGATAAACTGAGCCTGGGGGCATGGTTTGCAGAGTTAACCGAGTCCCTGACCGGAGAGGACATCCCGGGGGAGGATATCCTTCGTCTTTTGCTGAACGCGCTGTATGCACTGGAAATGATGGATATACCGGGAGAACAGGTGAAGGCGGTTTTCGAGTTGAGAATGATGGCGCTGGCCGGATATGAGCCCACGTTGGACGGCTGCGCAGTGTGCGGAAAAGAAGAGCCGGAAGAGCCGCGCTTTCATTTGCAGCAAGGAGCGCTGCACTGCCGCAGCTGCCGCGCACAGATGGAAAGAGGCATTTCCATGCCGCTGGATCGAGGCAGTCTTGCGGCAATGCGCCATGTGTTTTACGGAGCGGAGAAGAAGATTTTTTCCTTTCGCATCTCCGCCGCATCCCAGCAGATGCTGGATGCGGCAGCGGAGGCCTATGTGCTGACGCAGTTGGAGCGGGGATTTCGCACATTGGATTTTTACAAGCAAATGCAGGGATTGCCGTCAAACGGGACGGAACTGCAGAGGAAGGAAACATGACAGAACTATATGAAAAATCGCTCCGCACGTTGGAGTTTCATCGAGTATTGGAGAAACTGCGGGATCAGTGCGTTACCGAGGAAGCAAAGCAGCAGGCCATGCAATTGAGACCCTCGGATAATGAACGGGAAGTGGCACGACGCATGGAGGAAACGACCGCCGCAAGAGACATGATGGATCTTCACGGAACGCCCTCCTTTTCCGGAATAAAGCCGGTGGCGGCTTCTCTGCAGCGGGCTGGCCTTGGCGGAATGCTCAACCAGCGGGAGCTGTTGGACATTGCTGCGGTGTTGAGGACGACTCAAAACGTTCGCAGCTATTGCGACGGAGCGGAGGAGCAGAACTGTCTTCGGCCGTTATTTCGAGCACTGACACCGGATCGGGCGTTGGAGGATCAGATTACAGGATCGATTCTTTCGGAGGAAGAGATCGCGGATTCCGCCAGTCCTGCGCTGGCAGACATTCGCCGCCATATTCGAGCAACCTCGGGAAAGGCACGAGAGGTGCTGCAAAAGCTGATTGCATCTCAGGCCAGCAAATATCTGCAGGAAGCAATTATCACCATTCGTTCGGATCGGTTTGTTGTTCCGGTAAAGGCGGAGTTTCGCGGGATGGTGCCGGGATTGGTGCACGATGTGTCTGCAACAGGGTCTACTTATTTTATCGAGCCAATGGGTGCGGTAAAGGCGAATAATGAATTGCGGGAGCTGCTGGCGCAGGAAGAAAAGGAAATTGAGCGAATTTTACGGACGCTGTCTGCCCAGTGTGCAGCACAGCAGGATATCATCCGGCAAAATTATGACTTTTTAGTGCAATTGGACGCCATCTTCGCCCGTGCAAAGCTTTCATACCGTATGAAGGCAATGCCGCCGCGAATGGAGCACAATGGCGGATTTCGTTTCCGCAGAGCGCGGCATCCTTTACTGGATCCGAAAGCTGCAGTGCCGATTGATTTACGTTTAGGGGAGGACTTTGACACATTGGTGATCACCGGTCCGAACACCGGCGGCAAGACGGTCACGCTGAAAACGGCAGGTTTGCTTACCGTAATGGCACAGTGCGGACTGCATATTCCGGTGGGGGATGACAGCTATTTTAGTGTCTTTTCTCAGGTTCTGGCGGATATCGGTGACGAACAGTCCATTGAGCAGTCCTTGTCTACTTTCTCGGCACATATGACAAATATTGTGAAAATTTTGAAGGCAGCAGATGACCGTACGCTGGTACTGTATGACGAACTGGGATCCGGTACGGATCCGATAGAAGGCGCTGCACTGGCAGAGGCGGTGATTGAAGAAAGCCGTTCACTCGGCATGAGGGTATGTGCTACTACGCACTATGCAGAGCTGAAGCTCTATGCCATGACGACTCAGGGGGTAGAAAATGCCTGCTGTGAGTTCGATGTGGAAACGCTACGCCCAACCTATCGATTGCTGATCGGCGTACCCGGAAAATCAAACGCATTTGCAATTTCAAGAAGACTTGGGCTGCCGGAACATATCATTGAGAAAGCGAATGCGCACATGTCGGAGGAAAATGTCCGTTTTGAGGATGTTATCACCCAGTTGGAGCAGCAGCGGCGCGCTATGGAAGACGAGCGCCTGGAGGCGGCGCGCCTGCGGCAAAGCACAAAGAAAGATGCGGATGCCGCCAGAGCGTACCGCAAGCGTTTGGAAGAGGAACGGGAGCGCGCACTGAAAGATGCCCGTGCTGAAGCAGAGGCGATTGTGCAGGAAGCGCGAGAGATGAGTGAGTTGGTGTTCAATGAACTCAACGACATGAAAAAACGGGCGAAAAAGACGCAGGATTTCCAGAGCACCAATCAGGAACGAACCGAAATCCGCCGGTTGATCAATGAAACAGAAAGCAGGACACAGGCAAGAAAAAAAGAGGAGGCACCGCCGTCGACCCGGCCTGCAGTGGCAGGGGATATGGTAGAACTTTTGAAAATGGGTACTCAGGCGGAAGTGATTGCGGTGAACAAGGATGGATCACTTCAGTTACAGGCAGGCATTTTGAAAATCACCGCAAAGCAGGAAGAAGTTCGGGTTGTAGAGGATGCTGCACAGAGAGCGAAGAAACAAAAGCAGAAGATCTCTCATCGGGCGGTAAACCGCATTCGAGCTTCCGGAGTGAAGCCTGAGTTGGATCTTCGAGGAATGATGAGTGACGAGGCGCTGGATATGGTAGACCGTTATCTGGACGATGCTTTGTTGGCGCATCTCAGCAGTGTGACCATCATTCATGGCAAGGGAACCGGAGCATTGCGCTCTGCGGTGCGGAAGCATTTGAAGAACAGCAAATATGTGAAATCCTATCGCCCGGGACGATTTGGTGAGGGTGAAGACGGCGTAACTGTAGTAGAAATGAAGTAAGTTGAGAACAACGCAAAGAGTCAACATAAACATAAAAGAGGGGCTTACTAATTGCGCGTTTGTGTACTTTGACATTGACGAAATGGAAAAGTTTTTGTTATGATTACCTAGAGAAGGTTTCGTTGATTACGTTTCGGGGGAGGATCATTCATATGACAGTGAAAGAGACTGTTGTCAATAATGGGGTCGGTTTATTTGCAAGACCTGCCACGTTCTTCATTCAGAAGGCCAATGAGTTTAAGTGCTCCGTCTGGGTGGAAAAGGATGAGCGCCGTGTCAATGCCAAGAGTTTGTTGGGTGTGCTGTCCATGGGAATTATGGATGGCTCAGCCATTTCTCTGATTGCGGACGGCGAAGATGAAGCAGAAGCTGTGGAAGCTCTGAACCAGTTGGTTTCCACCAAGTCTGCGGACTGATTCCGTTTCGAACAGAGTAGAAGCGCCGCTGTTGTGCGGCGCTTTTTTTCTCACTGGATTTGGTCGGGAGGTGCCTGCGGGTGACAAAGGAAGAACTCAAGGACAAGGCTCATTCTCTGCCGCTTCATCCCGGTGTTTACATTATGATGGATGCCTCAAATACGGTTATCTATGTGGGAAAGGCAAAGGCTCTGCGCAATCGTGTCAGTCAATACTTTCTGGATTTAGCAAGCCATACAGAAAAAACCAGAGCAATGGTCAGCCAGATTGATCACTTTGATGTGATTCTTGCGGACACGGAGTTCGAGGCTCTGGTGTTGGAGTGTTCCCTCATAAAACGGCATAAGCCGAAATATAATATTCTTCTCAAGGATGACAAAGGATATCCTTATGTGCGGCTGAACAGCGGTCTGCGCTATCCGCGCTTTACCATTGTAAATCATACCGCAGAGGATGGGACCGGTTACTATGGACCCTTTGGAACCCGGGGAGCAACAACAGAAATTCTAAATGCAATTTCGAGTGCCCTGCGTTTGCCAACCTGTCATCGACAGTTTCCCCGCGACATTGGAAAAGAACGCCCCTGCCTGAATTACCATCTGGGGAACTGCGAGGGCTGGTGCCGGAATGAGACACTGGAGAAAGATTATCAGGAGCGGGTGCGCCAGGCGATGCAATTGCTTAACGGCAACTTTTCCGAAGTTGAGGATCAATTGCGGGCACAGATGGAGGATGCGGCAGAAAAACTGCAATTTGAGGTTGCAGCGGAATATCGGGATCGCATACGAGCCATTCAGTTGTTGGGCAAACGGCAGAACGTAGTGGCAACGCTGCGCGCCGATGTAGACGTCTGCGGTTTTTACCTTGGACAGGCAAAAAGCTGCTTTACCGTGCTCCATTATCTCAACGGCGACCTAGCAGGACGGGACAGTGAACTGTTTCCCACACCGATGGAGGAAAATTCGGGAGAGATTCTTTCTGCGCTGGTCAAGCAATATTATGGAGGCAGAGGAAACTTGCCCAAAGGAATTCTGCTGCCTCAGGAAATTGAGGATCGGGAAGAACTGCAGCAGATGTTTGGGGAGACTGCCGGGCGAAAGGTGGAAATCCTGGTTCCCCAAAGAGGACACAAGGCAGAGCTAGTGCGTATGGCGGAACAGAATGCGGCAGATGACGCAGAACGAGCTACCACGAAGGAAGAACGGCAGAGCAAGTTGATGGATCTGTTGGGAGGTCTGCTGTCACTGCCAAAAACACCGCACCGAACGGAATCCTATGATATCTCCAATACCGGTGCAGCAGATATTGTGGCGGCACAAACGGTGTTTTACGACGGAAAACCGATGAAAAGAGAATATCGATACTATAAACTGCGGGATATGGATACGCCGGACGACTATGCGTCCATGGAGCAGGTATTGACCCGACGGTTTCAACGCTGGAGAGACGGAGATGAGAAATTTTCCATTCTTCCGGACGTTATTCTCATGGATGGCGGTTTAGGACAGGTGGGCATTGCAGTAGCGGTTCTTCAGCAATTTGAGCTCCGCATTCCGGTGTTTGGAATGGTAAAGGATCATCGCCATCGCACGAGGGCGCTGGTAGCTCCGGATGGAAGCGAAATCGGCATTCAGTCCAATCCGGCTCTGTTTTCTTTGATCGGAAAGATGCAGGAAGAGACCCACCGTGCGGCCATCGGGTTTCATCACAAGCAGCATCAAAAGACAGTAAAGGGATCGGAATTGGATCAGATTTCCGGCATCGGTCCACAGCGCAGAACGGCGCTGTTAAAGCAGTTTAAGAGTATAAAGGCTGTGCGGGAAGCCAGTCTGGAGCAATTGGAAGAAGTGGTGCCGATGCAAGCGGCACAGGCTGTTTTTCGGCATTTTCATAAGGAGGATTGAGCCGTGCGAGTAATTACAGGGATTGCCAGAGGGCGCAAGCTGGGGCAGCTTCAGGGCATGGAGACCCGCCCGACTACGGACCAGGTAAAAGAATCTATTTTTAACATTATTCAGTTTGATATTGAAGGGCGGCGGGTTCTGGATTTGTTCGGAGGAACCGGGCAATTGGGAATCGAGGCACTCAGCAGAGGAGCGGAAAGCTGTACTTTTGTGGATCAGCGAAGAGATGCAGTTGGACTGATTCGTTCTAATTTAAAGCTGTGTCAACTGAGCGATAAGGCCAGGGTAGTGCAGGGGGATTCCATTGGATTTCTTTCCACGGTGCAGGAACCTTATCATCTGATTTTTCTTGATCCGCCATATGCAACAAATTTGCTGGAAAATGCGCTGAAAAAGATCGCTGAGATTGACATACTGTCTGAGAATGGTATAATAATCTGCGAAAGTCCGGTGGACAAGGTATTGCCGGAGTTGAATCTGCCCTATCAAAAGGGCAGGGAATACCGGTACGGCAAGATAAAAATTACTGTCTACCGAAAGGATGTATCATTATGAGTACTGCCATCTATCCGGGCAGTTTTGATCCAGTGACTCTGGGTCATCTGGATATTATCAAGCGGGCAGCCCGCCAATTTGATCGGTTGATTGTCTGCGTGATGGTCAATTCCGACAAACACGGACTGTTTCGGCCGGAAGAGCGGGTGGAGATGATTCGCCGCGTGACCGGTGATTTGCCGAATGTGGAGGTAGAAATGTCTCCGGAGTTGCTGTCGGATTACGCCCAGAAAAAGGGCGCCACTATGGTGGTGAAAGGTCTGCGGGCGGTATCCGACTTTGAAAAGGAATGCCAGATGGCACTCATTAACCGCAAACTCAATTCAGAGTTGGACACAATGTTTCTCCCTGCACGGCAGAATTTTACCTATCTCAGTTCCAGTGTGGTCAAGGAGATGGCCAGATACCGAGTCAGCCTCCACGGCTTTGTGCCGGACGAAATTGCTCGGGAAGTGCAGGACAAAATGGATCAGTTTTTAAAAGATAGCCAGTCCTAAGGCTTCGCAGTGCGGAATGTGCCGCACCGCCTTTAGCGAGACGGCAGACCATAGGAAAGGATGAGAATAACATGGCAAAGAATAATAACAATGGCGTAGACGGAATGTTGGATCTGCTTTATGAAATGATCGATGATGCAAAATCAGTTCCTTTCAGCAGTGATTGCCGTCTGGATCGTAACGGTGCGTTAGACCTGATGGACAGCATTCGCAATCAGTTTCCCCGGGAATTGAGTGAGGCAGTCAAGATTGTAAAGAGCCGCGACCAGATTATCGCAGATGCGCAGAAGGAAGCAGCTCGTATTCTGGAGCAGGCGCAGGCACAGGCTCAGCATATGGTGGACGAAAATGAGTTGGTGCGCAGAGCACGTGCCACGGCAGAGGAAGTTGCCCGGGATGCAAAGGCGGAAGCCGATCGCGTTGTGGCAGAGGCAAACAATGAAGCGCGTGCCACCCGTGAGGATGCAGAGGACAAGGCAGAAGGGCTGAAACGAGCTGCAAATGAGTACTGTGCAGATGCTCTGCGCCGCACAGAGGATGCCGTCAGCAAGGCCTATGAGGAGATTAAGCAGTCTCACGATCATTTCCGTGCAATGATCAGTGCAGCAGCTCCGACGGCTGCGCGCCGTCCGGCTGCATATGATGCGGCAGAGAATGAATAATTTCATTTAGAACGAGAAACCCTCATACACAGCGCTGCGGATGATTCTGCAATCTGTGTATGAGGGTTATTTTATGCCTCATCTGTATTACGTGGCGTGATAAGATAGCTCAGGGCGAGCAACGAGTCGGCAAAGTGGACATTTTCCACCACGATATCCGGTTCTCGAATGGCAAGATCAATATTGGTAAAGTTCCAAAGTCCCTTAACACCGCCGCTGATCAGTTGATTGGCGGTTGAGAGAGCTACACTTTGGGGCACTGTGAGGACGCCAACATCGGTGGGGTGCTGCGCGAGATAATCTTCCAATGTGTCAATCGACAGCACAGGGACCCCGGCAATGCGGGTTCCTATGATTTCCGGATCAGTATCAAAGGCGGCGGTTAATCGAAAGCCGTTTTGGGAAAATTGAAAGTTTTGAATCAATGCACGTCCCAGATTGCCTGCACCAAGAATTATCGCAGTGTGTCCCAGATTCATGCCGAGGATCTCAGCAATCTGATCTCGCAGGCTTTCCACATTGTATCCATAGCCCTGTTGTCCAAATTCACCGAAACAACTCAAATCCTGGCGGATTTGGCTGGCAGTCAGATTCATAGCCTTTCCCAATGCAGAAGAAGAAATGCGCACCACACCCACCTGATACAGAGAAGAGAGTTGACCGTAATAGCGGGGGAGCCGGCGAATCACAGCATTGGAGACTTTTCCTTTTTTCATGGCGATCCGTCCTTTCTGATGGATACATTGTACGGCAATGTTAAAAACTTGTCAACTTTTCGATGTTATTTCGCTAAATAATTCACAAAGAAACGGATCAATGCAAAATGTTTGTTTGCATTGATCCGCTCCACAATTAGAAATAAACCAGTTCGTCTTTTGGAGGCTGTGCCGGAGTAATTTCGAGAATATGCACGACCGGGCCGGGACCCTGGTAAAGCTTCTCGTTTTCGATTTGGACGCGACCGGTCACTTTTACCCAATCACGGGTTTTCAGCCCCTTTACCTCAGGACCTTTCATTAAAATGCCCAGGAAAGAAGTGTCTTCTGCGCAGCAGACCATGGCAAAACGGCCGCAGGCACATGCCCCCCGCGGGAATTTATCCGATTGTGCCACTTGCCCAAGGAAAGAAACAACCTTACCCTGGTACCGATCCGGATTATCCATAACATCCACATACCAGACGCCGTAGTCCTCATCGCTGAGTTCCAGCACCGGCTTATCCAGATCAAAGGGAGGCGTTCCGTCGTCATATTCCTCCATGCGGTCTTCGTTGTATTCCAGATACATCTCTGCTCTGCGATTAAGCATTTTCAGATTACGTCCCCGCAACATTTCTGCCAGATCGTCAGTGCAGCGATTAAACACGACCATGTCAGCATTGCTGATATGCTGCATCATGAGGGAGGACATGTTTTTAGAGTAGGTATCAAAGGTGGTTGCATCTACCGTGGTGACAATCTGATAGAGCGTCCAATGTTCCGGCAGGACATTCTGAATCTCCGGAAGATCCCACATGCCGTTATATTCGATTACGACCTGTGTCGGATGGTACTTATTGTCCAGTTTCAGACAGGCTTCCTTTGTGAAATCTGACTTTTCCTCAAAGTCCGCTTTACGTACATCATAGTGGAGAAGCGCCTGTTCGTCGTACTCGTCTTCACCCTCTTCGGTTACCAGCAGAAGCGTACGCTCATCACTGGTGAAGTCCGGGCCGCTGAGCATGGGTGAGATGAAGTTTGTCTTGCCGGATTCCAGAAATCCACAGATCATATAGACCGGTATTTGTTGCTTTTTTGCCATCGGATTGAATCCTTTCTTGCTTTATTACAGACCGAATACAGAGGGCAGCTCGTCTTCCTTCAAACCGGAACCGATTACGCAGAGCCGACCGGTGTAGTCGGCACTTCCGCTGCGCACATCAAATTCACCGGGAACCATGTCGAAGTGAATCCAACTGCCATCCGCAGCGGGAACAATGCCCTTGGCGCGGAGTACGGCGCCATAAGCACCGGTGTCCAGAGTTTCCAGAGCCTTTTGAATTTGCTCCTGTGTAAATTTCTTGGGGGTTTCAATGCCCCAACTTACAAACACCTCGTCGGCATCGTGACCGTGATGATGGTGGTGATGGTGATGCTCGTGATGGTGCTCATGTTCCTCATGGTCGTGGTGATGCTCATGTTCCTCGTGGTCGTGATGATGCTCATGTTCCTCGTGGTCGTGATGATGCTCGTGTTCCTCGTGGTCGTGATGATGCTCGTGTTCCTCGTGGTCATGGTGGTGCTCGTGTTCATCATGGTCATGATGATGGTGGCAGCAGCAGTCAGGGTCATCGCACTCGTCCTCATCGTCGTCCCATTCGGCGGCTTTTGCCTCGGCCATCAGTTCCTCGGCCAGGGAATGGTGTGCCATGGCGGAAAGGATCACATCGCCGGACAACTGATCCCAGGGGGTAGTGATAATTGCGGCATTGGGATTATGTTCTTTCAGAAGCGCAATGACCTCATCTAGCTTTTCTTCCGTCATGTCCTGGGTGCGGGAGAGAACAATAGTGCCGGCGGTTTCGATCTGGTCGTTGAAGAACTCGCCAAAGTTTTTCATATACATCTTGCACTTCTTCGCGTTTACAACAGCCACGGCACTGCCCAGAACCATGGGAGTGGTTTTGTTCGCATTGCCGACAGCACGGCTGACATCGCTCAGTTTTCCGACACCGGAGGGCTCGATAATGACCCGATCCGGATGATATTGCTCTACTACATCGTGGAGTGCCTGATTGAAATCGCCGACCAGAGAGCAGCAGATGCAACCAGAGTTCATCTCATTGATCTGTATGCCGGAATCCTTCAAAAAACCGCCGTCAATTCCGATCTCACCAAATTCATTTTCGATGAGCACCAGCTTCTGACCCTTGAAGGACTCCTCCAGCAGCTTCTTGATGAGGGTGGTCTTACCCGCACCGAGGAAACCGGAAATAATGTCGATAGTCGTCATGATAAGTTACCTCTTTTTCCATCAAAAAATCCGCCGCAAATCAGCTTTGCGGCCTAATCTATCACCCTATATTCTACCCTAAATTTCCTGAAAAGCAAGAGGCACCATGTAAACTTTTCGGTATGTGAAAAAGCGGCACAGACAGGGGATGTCTGTGCCGCAAAAGGTGGGAGTGATATCGTTTTTCAGAGTGCGCAACCGTAGTCGCAGACTATGGCCTGACCGGTGACCGCCTTGGAGGCATCGCTGGCCAGGAACAGGATGACGTTGGCCACATCCTCAGGCATACAGGTGGGCAGACGCAGGTCGCTGTGCTTATACATTGCGCCCATCATGTCCGGGTCGAGTGTTGCGGGATCGGTACCCTTGGTCATAGGAGTGGCAATATTACCGGGGCAGACCGCATTGCAGCGCACGCCTGTTCCGGCAAAACGGAGGGCGGCGTGCTTGGTCACGCCGATGATCGCTGCCTTGGAGGCAACGTAAGCCGCGCCGCCGCAGCCGTACATGCCCGCGATGGAGGCGAGGTTAACGATTGCACCACCGCCGGCATCCCGCATGGCGGCACTGACTTCTCGGGTGCAATACATCGTACCCTTGGTGTTGGTGTCGATGATGCGGTCAATGTCGGCGTCTTCTACCCGGTCAATGGGCTTCAGACCGGCTTCCAGTACACCGGCGTTGTTGACCAGAATGTCGATGCGGCCGAAGGCCTCCAGCGCCTTGGCGGCGAGATTCTTAGCATCCTCGGCTTTAGAGATGTCGGCCACCACAGGCAGCACGGTGCCACCGATGGCGCGGATCTTCTCCGCTGTCTCCTCCAATTGTGCTGCGCGGCGGGCACTGATGACCACCGTTGCACCCTCCCGGGCGAACATGAGCGCCGTCTCAGCGCCCACGCCGGAGCTGCCTCCGGTAATGATTGCGATTTTTCCGTCCAGTTGTCCCATAGTTCATTCCTCCGATAATGTTTTATTTCTAACTTCATTTTAAAGAAAATCAAATTGGAAATGCTTGTACATAAAAATGAAAGAACACTAAATATTTGTTTTAAAGGACAAGAAAATCAGTAAATGGACTTTGCCCGAACGATGGGTATGGAGAAGAAGAACGTGTTGCCCTCCGGGTCGGATTCTGCCCACACCTTGCCGTGGTGCAGCCGTGCCAACTCCGTGGCGATGGCAAGACCGAGGCCGTAGCCTTCCTCAGTGCGGGAGGGATCAGCGCGGTAGAAACGCTCAAAAATGCGCCCCAACAGTTCCTGTGGGATGGGGTCGCCTTCACTGCGGACGCTGAGCAGACCACGCTTGCCGTCGTTTTTCAATGTGACCTGAATGACGGAATGTTCCAAAGAGTATTTGCAAGCGTTGTCCAGATAGATGTCTACGATGCGCTTGAGCAGAGCTGCATCACCGTTGACGGTGACGTTTTCGTCCAGTTGTTCCTCGATACGCTTGCCTTGCTCAAAGGCCATGGGTTCGAACAGAAGCAGGCTGTCCTCCACAATGTCGTTTAGGTCGCAGTCGGCCAGATGCAGCTGCTGAGTAGCGTTGTCGCTGCGGGCCAGCACCAGCAGCTCTTCTACCAGGGTTTGCATTTGCCGGGAGCTGCTGCGCACATTTTCCCCCCATCGCTGACGTTTTTCCGGCTCTGCATCGCCGTAACGGTCCAACATATCCAGACTGGAAAGAATCACTGCGAGAGGGGTTTTCAGTTCATGGGAAGCATCTGCTATGAATTGCCGCTGCTGTTTCCAACTTTGCTCTACCGGGCGGACAGCCCATCGGGATAGCAACAGGGAAATACCGAAAAACAGCAAAAGCGTGCCAAGGCAAATGAAAAGTAGATTTTTTGCAAGATTGCCAATCGTACTTTCTTCCTGGGCCAGGTCAACGAAGGCGATTCGATAGCCCAGAGGGGTTGCCATGCGAAGGTAGCGCATAGAGTAACCGCCGGAGTTAATGGTACCGGATGCGCCATCTCCGGTTAAGGCATTGCTTACAATAGAAACAAGAGTGTCCTTTTCCGTCAGATCAAAGAATTGATTTGCCAGAACATAGACAGAGTTGTCACCGGAGATCTGAATGGTGAAATAGGGCATCTGCACTTTTTCTGCACCGAACAGACCGTAAGTGCCCTCTGATTCCTGAGGGAGGTAGTTGGAAAAGCTCGTGTTTTCGGTAAGCGTGATTGCCTTGTCCAACGCTTCCAGGCTGTCTTTTCGAAGACTGTCCCAGGTCGTCAGCATGACGACGGCGCACATGAGCCCGAGGGTCAGCGTGACGAGAGTCATGATAATCAATACGAACTTCCAACGCAGTTTTTGAATCATTCCTCAGCCTCCGTTACCAGATGATACCCCACCATTCGAAGCGCTTTAATCGAAACATTCGATTTCAGATGACTCAGCTTTTTCCGCAGGAAGGAGATATAGACCTCTACGTTGTTGTCCTCGGCATCCGATTCATAGCCCCATACCTTGAGAATTAAAGTTTCTTTCGGAACAACCTGATCTCCCTGGGACATGAGCAGGCTCATGATATCGAACTCCTTGCGGCTCAGGCGAACGGAGTGTGCACCGCAGGAAAGCAGGCAGTTTGATAATTCCAGGGTCAGGTCGCCAAAGTGGAGCCGATTATCCAGTGTTCCACCATTGTTCTTTCGAATCAATGCGCGCAGACAGGCCAACAATTCTTCGTTGGCAAAGGGTTTGGTCAAATAATAATCTGCACCGGAATCCAGTCCGGAAACTTTATCTTCCAACCCGGAACGGGCAGTCAACATCAATATGGGGAGCGTCACATTTGCTTCCCGCAGACGGCGGGCTACTGTGAGACCATCTATGCGAGGCAGCATGACATCAAGAATCATGGCATCATAAATGCCGGACATTGCGTTGTCTAACCCGCTCTCTCCGTCGTAGCACAGGTCCACCGTGTAGTGTTGGGCTTCCAGTAGGTCACCGATGGTACGTGCCAGCCGTTTTTCGTCTTCTACAATCAAAATGCGCATCGGAATCCCTCCTATCCTTTGATTTCAGTTTAACTTGTTTTGCCGCAAAAGGCAAGCAGCCCCATCGGCAATGCGGTGCGGCTGCTTAAGGTTATTCCTCTGTGCCCAATGTAAACCCGTTTGCGGCTACATCCAGAAGATCGTTTATTTTGCTGGCAGAGATCAGATAGACACTGGTTCCGCCATCCGTTGTGACATAATAGCTGTTGCCGTCAGATGTTTCTGCGCCAATGGCTAAAGTATAACCATCCGAATCAGAACAGGAAACAGTGACTTGCGCTGTGGGATCGGTGAGCCCATAATCCGAAAGCGCAGTGGTATCCGGCTTCCAAGCGGCCATAGAGGTGAAGGTGGGATTTAACAATTCCGAGACCAGACTGCTTGTCATTGTTTCTTCGGTTATATCCGTGTCATTCAGCGTCCAGGACACGGTGGAATTTCCGTTCTCATCCTCAATTGCCTGCTGATGAAGAGTGGTATCCGTTGCGCCCTGAATGGTCACGGAGGTGATGTCAGTCTCCTCAGTTTCAGCAATCGGTGTGCAGTCTGCAAGGTCGTAGATAGAACTGACCAGTGCAGAAGGAACGGTGCTGTCCAAAACGTAGATCGTGTCATCTTCTGTGAGTTTGGCATAATAATAGGAGTCACCATCATCATTAAAACTTCCGCCAAACAGGAGGGTTTTGCTCTCGCTGCCACTGGATACTGTCACAGAATAAGAGGGGGTGTCCAGTCCGTAGGCGGAAAGAGTGTCTTCCGGAGAGAATGAAGTCTGGGTAGATAGATCGCTTAAAGTGTCCGTCAGATTTTCTACCAGAGTTGTGCTCAGCGGAAATGCGGCATCCTCGCTCCAAGTCCACTTGTCGCTTTCGTCCTTAGTCAGTGTCAGCGCGACATCGTCAACCTGCCAGCTGACAGCGTCGGGATCGGATGGAAGTGCAATATAGGTTGTGTTGGCTTCCGTTTCTGCCTGAGAGCGCTGAGCGGAAACGTGGTTTACCAGCTTCACGATGAGCAACGCTGCAATTGCGGCAATCAGCAATCCGAGAAGCAGGAGCATTTGCCTTGTTTTTTTCTTCATGGAGCACTCCTTTTACAGTTTCCGGCGGCGCATCCAGTGGATAAAACCGCAGATCAGAACAGCCAAAGGAATGATGATGACAAACAAAAGTGTCCATGGAGTGGGATTGGTCACCGTGTTGTAGGTGACGGTCAGACTTTTGCTGGCAATCGAAACCGTGGTCATATCTTCGAATCCGGCAGTCAGTGCGTTCATGAAAATCTGCAGATTTGCCAGACTGCTGAAGGAGGAAACCAGACTTTCGCTGATCAGCGTGTCTGCTGAGATGATCGTCAGCCGTGCACCGGTTTCGCTGTCTGTGCCGTAGGCACCAAGAACAAAGCTGCCGGTTTGGTAATTGTCCTGACTGACGTATGCAACGCCGGCATCTGAAGTTGTGAGGAATGCGGAAGTGGATACCGTAGAAATGTCGGGATCAACCAGTTCCATCGGGATCGCAGGCGAGACCTGAGAGGATCCGTCATAACCCACCATGACATATTGGCTGGAACCGATGCCGGAGGTGATGTCATCGGATGTGCTCAAAGTGGGGAAGAATACAAAGGCGGAGCCGAAGTATTGATAGTAATTGGACTGGTCGGCCAGACTTCCGCTGAGCAGATTCATGCCATATTGATTTGCCAGTGTGTTCAGATTCGGGAAGTCATCAGGCTGGGTGTTGGAATCCAGAAGAATCATAACCTGACCGCCGCCGGAAAGATACTCCTCCAACTGGGATAACTCATCGGAAGAAAGATCGCTGGTAGGCTGATTAAACAGAATCATTTCACAGTTTTCCGGAATTCCGTCTGCCAACAAGCTGAATTTCGATGTGGTCAGATTGTTTTTGCTCACCAGTTCTGTTACCGAACTGCCCATAGTGGACTCGCCATGACCGGTTTCACAGTAAATGACGTGGGCGGCATCGCTGGTGACGAGAGAAACGGCACTGGTCAGCTGTCCCTCCGCATCAAAATCTGTGTAGACATACTTCTGATAATAGTAGTAACTGGTCATGTCATAGACGAGGATATCATCAAAAGAGATAACCTCCTGTTTGCCGGTATCTGCATTTCGAACGACAACCGAGTTCGCACTGGCATCATATTCGGTCAAAGCGGAAGGGTTGCGGGTTGTATCGATTACCGTCAGTTTCAGGTAGTCCGACTGATCACAGTAGAGCTCTAGGTAGTTGCTGATGCGATCATCCATTGTGCCGTTGGTGGCCAGAGCGATTACATCTACCTCTCCGGTCAGGGAAGAGATTACTTCTTTTGAAGTGTCCGAAATGGAGTAAATCTGTTCACTGGAAAGATCTTTTTGCCGCACGCTGATGGGGAGCTGACCGGCAGCCAGGTTGACTACCACAACGATGGCGATGGCAACGACGATTGCAACGGCGGAATAGAGCGCATTCTTACCCTTGTGAGAGGTGAACAATTGCTTCCAACTGTCCGTGTTGGTCTTGAACTTGAGTTTCATGCCGATTCACCTCCTTAAGAATAGCGCCGCCGCTGAATAAGCTGGACGGTGATGAACAGAAACAGGGCATCAAGGGAGAGATAAAGAATGAGGCCGGCAAGATCAAAAACCTGATTCTGGGAAAAGTTTTCAAAGGGAGTGGTAACGGAGAAAGTACCCAGCACATTGCTCAGTAAACTTTCGTAGGCTGCCTGCTTTACAAGAAATACAATCAGCTCGATTGCAATTCCGACAATTGCAATTCCGCTGGAAAGGATCCAGTTTCCGGTGAGTGCATTCAACAGAATTGCCAGAAGCAGCGTCAAAACGATCAGACCGACAAAAGAGAAAGCGGCAGAATCGGGGATGTAGCTAATCAGTCCATCCCACAGCATCCCCAGGAGCAAAACACCAAAGGTGCCTAAGGCAGCAATAATTTGACTTTCTGTCAGAGAGGAAATCAGAAGTCCGACAGATACGCAGACACTGCCCAGAAGGAAATATGCCAGAATCGAAGCATAATCTGTGGCAAGAGCGGCGTTTCCGTAGAGCTTTATAATCAGCGGGCAGAAGCAGAACAATGCACAGGGGATAGCCAACACAGTTAACATGGCGGCATATTTTCCGAGCACCATTTTGCCGATGGATAAGGGACTGGTCAGCAATAGCTGGTCGGTTTTATTGCGGCGGTCTTCAGCCATCGAACGCATGGTCAGAAGCGGAGTGGTAAGCATAAAGATAAACAGACTGTTTTGCAATGCATAGGCAAAACTTGGATATCCGCTGAAAAGGTTGACCGCCATAAAGTAAATGCCGACACAGACCACAAGAAAGGCAATGCAGATATAACCGATCATAGAGTGAAAATAGGCACCTAGTTCCCGCTTGTAAACAGCTCTCATTTGTCCAACACCTCCTCACCTGCGTCAGATGCAGTTTGCTCAGCCTCTTCCGTCAGCTCCATAAACACCTGCTCCAGAGAAGCGGAATCCGGAGCGATGCGCAGCAGCGGAACCCGAGCATCTGCAAAACAGTAGAAAATGTCTTCCCGCAGATCACAGTCGGCGGGGTATTCAATCTCCGCATCGGAAGTCATGTCGTGTTCCTGCAGAGAGACCACTTCCAATTGGGGAAGCTTCATCAGCAGTTCACCGACCTGCTGAGCAGTTCCCTTTGCGGTGATGCTAAGCCGCTGAGCACTGTTGAGTTGCTCTTCCAATTCCTTTGCAGGGGCATCGGCAATCTTTTTGCCCTGATGCAAAATCACAATGTGATCGCAGGCAACCTGTACTTCCGACAGTTTGTGAGAGCTGAGAATTACTGTGTGCTCTTCCCCTAACTTATGGATCAGTGTCAGAATTTCATTGATCTGTTTTGGATCAAGACCGTCGGTAGGTTCGTCTAAAATGATGATGTCCGGCATTCCGAGAATGGCCTGGGCCAGACCCACCCGTTGACGATAACCCTTCGACAGGTTTTTAATGAGCCGTCCGGAAACGTCAGTGAGCTGAGTCAGCTCTTCTGCCTGAGTGATGGATTCTTTTCTGGAAGACTTCGGAAGCTTTTTCAGCTCTGCACAAAAATTCAGATACTCAGTTACTGTCATATCCAGATACAACGGCGGTTGGTCCGGCAAATAGCCGATGCAATGCTTGGCCTCCTCTGCCTCGTCCAGAATATTGTGGCCGTTTATGATGATTTCTCCCTCGGTTGGGGCGAGATAGCCGGTGATCATATTCATAGTGGTGGTTTTTCCGGCGCCGTTCAAACCGAGCAGACCATAGACCTGCCCGTGCTCAATGGTCAGGTTTAAGTGATCTACTGCCAGATGACCGCCATACCGCTTTACCAGATTTTTGATTTCAATCACTTGCACAATCCTCCTTTTTCTCAATTACCAAGAAAGGGTAGCATATAAGACTTAAAAAAAACTGAAGAAAAATGTGTTATGCCACAGTTGTCTGCAGACAAACTTAACGCAAAAATCACTTTTCTGACAAGTTTGTATGGTGGAAAGCTGCTCCCGCTGAGACGTATAATATTTGCAGACAGGGAGGTGAAACAAGTGTTCGCAGATAATCTGATACTTCTTCGAAATATCAAAGGACTTACCCAGGAACAGGTTGCAGAAGCAATCGATATTTCCCGACAGTCTTACTCGAAATGGGAACAGGGGGAAACGCATCCGGACATCGACAAGTGCGATAAACTTGCAAAATTTTATGGCATTACGATTGATTCACTCGTTCATCAAGAAGATAAAGTCGGGAATACAAGAATAACTCCCGCTCCAATTGGGAAACATCTTTGGGGTACAGTTACGATTGGAAGCAAGGGACAAATTGTGATACCCAAAGCTGCCAGGGATACGTTTTGTCTTCAGGAAGGGGATCGACTGGTTGTCCTTGGAGATGAGGCGGAAGGCATCGCTTTTGTGAAAGCGGAAGTCTTTGAGCAACGGATGCAGGAAGCATTAAATTTAAGCCGGCAGACAACCGACAAATAAACGGAGGTACAGAGGATGAAATGCCCAAAATGCGGAGAGGGAATGCGGGATGGTTTCCTGTTTTGCAGCAAGGACGGCGCTTTCGGTTTTGCAAATGAAGTGCCGGGAGTGTTTGAACATGCAAAAAACGCAGATGGATTTGTGAAAATAACAGAATGGAAATCCAGCCATCGAACACGAGTGGAAGCCTCCATCTGTGAAGCATGCAGGATAGTTCTTTTTCAGTATTGAGCATAGGGTTTATGAAACAACAAACTGCCCACAGATAAGTGAGGATGGTTCTGCATCGGTGGACTGCAGTGACTTCTTTCCTTTTCCTACCGGATGCACTATAATGGCATTATCATGGATCATCATAGATCGGAGGGGCGATGGGCATGGTAACGGAGACAAAAGTGCGCTACTTTTTGACGCTGGCGGACGAACTGCACTTCGGCCGGGCGGCCAAGCGGCTGTACATCACGCAGCAGGGGCTGAGCTACCAGATCGCGTCACTGGAAAAAGATCTGGGCGTGCAACTGTTCATTCGTGACACCAAGGGCATTCGATTGACGGATGCGGGGAAAAAATTCGCAGAGTTGTTTTCCTGCCTGGAGCATGACATTCAGCGAATTCTGGAGCAGTATCAAGGCCAGTCCGGAGACACACTGGCGGTGGCCTACTTTGAAAATATGGACATCGGCCCAATGCTGTTTGAGGTTCGTGACCACTTGCAGCGTACCCATAATGACCTGAAAATGCAAATATTAAGTATTCGGTCTTTCTCCGCTATCTTTCAAGCGTTTGCCAGCGGTGATCTGGATGCGGCAATTCTGCCGATGAGTGTGGAACTGCCCGATGGTTTTGCCTCCTCCACATTGTGCCTCGACCCAACTTATGTTCTGTTCGGGGAGGATTTTCCGAATGCGAAAAACCTCCGCACTCTGGATGATGTGAATGAGGGAATTATTCTGGCCGGACCGGATCATAACTGCATTTATCGCCGGATGGATGACTTCTTCCGGGACAGACCGGAGGTGCAGATGCACAACGAACCGGGCATGTCCTGCGGTGCGGAGCTCATCCTTATCAAGTCCGGCATGGCCATTGGCTTCGGCGGCGAGCATTCCATTCTTTATCGAGACAGCAGTCTGCTTCGTTTTCCGTTGAAGGAAGCCATCCCGCTGTCCATCATTTGGCGCAAACGCTATCGTCACCCCTGCTTGACAGAGATTACCCGGATGATGAAAGAAAGACTGCAAATATAACGCAGGGTTTGGCCTATGTTCTCTTCAGAAATGCCTGTTCCCACAAGGGCGTGCTTGTGGGAACAGGCATTTTTCTGTTTTTCGGCCGCGCAGAATTTTGCTAAGATGAAGGCACAAGGGGGATCATACTATGGACATTTACCGGCTCTATCGGCAAAAGACCGGCTCATTGGAGGCGGCACTGAACCTTATCCACAGCGGCGACCGCATTTGTATGGCGGGGGACTGCAACGAGGCGCAGATCTTTGCCAAGCATCTGCATACCATCGCCCCGCGGGTACAGAATGTGAAAGTACTCCACGGCCGCAACGGCCACTATGACTTCATTTCCGGCGATGGCATGGCCGGACATTTCCGTGCAACCGGTTTTTTCTATGGCCCGGACTGGCACATCGGCCACCCGAAGGGCAATACGGAATATGTTCCCAGCGATCTGCCTGACTATGCCGCATCGGCCACCGGCAACGCTCCCTTCAACGTGTTTGTTGCCGGGGCGACCCCCATGGATGAAAACGGTGACTTTTATGTCAGTCTATGTGTCATGTATGAGATCGACCTGTTTCGCTCCGTCCTCCAACAGCCGGATCATCGGGTCATTCTGGAGGTCAACCCAAACGAGGTGAAGGTCAGCGGCGCACTGAAGATTAACATCCGCGATGTAGACTGCCTTTATGAGGTGGACTATCCTTTGCTGGAGATACCGGCCGCAGAAACAACCCCCGTGGAAGACCGCATCGGCGGTATGGTGGCAGAACTCATCCATGACGGAGATACGCTGCAATTGGGAATTGGTGGTCTCCCGGATGCCATTGCTCACCATCTGATGGACAAGCACGATTTGGGACTGCACACGGAAATGTATACCTCTGCTATGGGTGAGATGCTCCGCCGAGGTGTTATCACCGGCGAACAGAAGAACTATTTGAAGGGACTGTCCATCGGTACTTTCGCCGGTGGTGACCGCGCCCTCTATGAAACCATGCGGGATCATCCTACGGTGCGGGTTGCGCCGGGGAGTTTCTGCGTCGATCCCACTGTCATCATGCGCAACGACAACATGGTGTCCGTCAACACTATTCTGGAAATGGATCTGACCGGTCAGGTAAACTCCGAAACCATCGGCACGCGGCAATATTCCGGTTCCGGCGGCGGGTTCTGCTTTGCCTATGGCGCGATGCATTCCAGAGGCGGTCGAGGGATTCTGGCTTTCTCCGCCCGGAGCAGGAAAGGCATTCCGAAAATAAAAGCCACCCTCACTCCCGGCTCTGCTGTGACGATCCCCCGTAACTATGTAGACTATATCGTAACGGAATACGGTGTGGCGCGGCTGCGCGGACGCTCGGTACGGGAGCGGTGTGAACTGCTTATCGCACTGGCTCATCCGGACGACCGGGCGGAGCTGCGCCGAAAAGCCAGAGAATATTTTTATATCTGATAAGGAGGAAACGCCATGAATATCGATCGGGAACGGATTGAGCGCATGCGTCAGTCCAAGCTGGTGCAGCCGTCCATCTGTGTAGAGCGCATCAAGTACATGACAGAGTCTTACCGCACCACCGAAGGTGAACCGGAGGTCATCCGCCGCGCCAAGGCATTTCTCCATGTGCTGGAGCATATCTCAGTTATTATCTATCCCGACGATCTCATCGTTGGTCAGCCCAGTAGCAAGGTGCGGGGCGGCAGCATCAGCCCGGAAGTGCGCTGCGACTGGATTCTGGATGAGATGGATACTGTCTCTCAACGGGACATTGACCCATACGTTCCTCTTACAGAGGAGGAAAAAGATGTTCTGCGGGATGTGGTGCCCTACTGGAAGGAGCGCTCCGTCTATGCCAAGTGGAAGGCAGCCTGTCCTGCCGAGGCACAGCAGTACGATGGCGTCATCTTCGGCGGCGGCGCATTCTGCGGAAATAATCAGCACTTCGGCCACATCAGCGTAGATTATGCCATGCTGCTCCGATTGGGTGCAGAGGGCATTCTGGACAAAGTGAATGCCCGCCTGGCCGACGCGGTCCCTGGTTTGTCGGAACACGACGAGCTGACTGCTATGGGCATTACCCTGCGTGGCCTTATGGTTATTGGTGAACGCTATGCCGACAAGGCCGAAGAACTGGCTCGAATGGAAAAGGACCCCGACCGAAAAAAAGAACTGGAACAGATTGCTGTCGTATGCCGTCATGTGCCCCGCTATCCTGCCCGTTCCTTTTACGAAGCGCTGCAAAGCACCTGGTTTGCCTATCTGTGCGCCATGATTGAGAACTGGGGCACAGGCAACACCCTCTTGCGTGCCGATCAGTATCTCTATCCCTACTACGTGCAGGACATCTGCACTGGTATGATGACGGAGGAGCAGGCGACGATGCTGGTGTGCAGCTTCTATGTCACCTGTAATTTCGGCTGCGTGGTGTACAGTGAGATGTCCTCCCACGGATTCGCCGGAGCGAACAGCGGCACCAGTATCACTTTAGGCGGAGTGAAACCTGACGGCACCACAGCAGTCAATGCACTGACCTATGTGTTTTTAAACGCTGAAGAAATGGTGAATCTCTCCTCCGAGGACATTGTTATCCGCATTAACGATAACTCTCCCGCCGAGTACCTTACCGCCGCCGTGCGGCTGGCGCGGGCGCTGGGAGGGAAACTGAAATTTGTCGGCGATGCTACTACCATTGCCAACCTGGAATATGACGGCGTTCCGACGGAAATTGCCCGGGACTTTGCGATTGCGGGCTGTACTTCCCCCGAAGTGGGCGGTACGGTGTACAATGTCCCGGGGGGGATCATCAATGCTGCAGGCATTCTGGAGCTGGCGCTGAATAACGGTGTTCAGCGACTCACCGGTCTGAAACTGGGCTTGGAAACCGGAGACGCGACGCAGTTTGACTCCTTCGAGGCGGTTTGGGATGCCTTTGAGGCTCAGGTACGTCATGTGATCCCCTTCTGTCATGCCATTAAGAATGCAGACAAAGCCACCTTTGCTGCATACCGCCCCAGTCCCTTTGAGTCGGTTTTGTCCGAGTCCTGCATCCAACGGGGACAGGACATCACCCGCGGCGGAACCGCTCCCTTCCTCTGGTATGCCATGTCAGTGGCCGGTCTGCCCAATGTGGGCAACTCCCTGGCCGCCATAAAGAAGTGGGTGTTTGATGAGAAAAAGGTTACCATGCAGGAAGTGCTGGATGCGTTGGCGGTCAATTTCGAGGGACACGAGGATCTGCTTTTCCTGATGCGACGGGCGCCTAAATGGGGCAACGACAATCCCTATGTGGATGAGCTGGTAAACCGCGCAGTACGGCTGTTCGGTGAAGTAGTGGGGGAGACACCGGGTTATGCCGGGGCAAAATCCACCATTGCGGCGGCGGCTGTGACAGCCAACGTCGGCCTTGGTATGTGTCTTGGTGCAACGCCGGAGGGACGGTTGGCAAGGGAATCGTTGGCAGATGGCGGCATTTCTCCCACCTGCGGCACGAATGACAGCGGAATGACTGCCACAATGATGTCCATTGCCCATTTACCCCACCAGTATTTGCGTCACGGCGAGGTATTGAACATCCGTCTTGATCCGGACGCGGTGAATAATGATGCGAAACTGGAGAAGTTTGCTTCCCTGATCCGCAGCTATATCAAGGCCGGCGGGTTCCTTGTGCAGTTCAACATCGTTGGTACAGCCACATTGAAGGATGCCATGCTTCATCCGGAGAATCACAGAGATCTTGTAGTGCGAGTGGCAACCTATGCGGCCTATTTCATCGAACTCGGGCCTGAGCTGCAAAACGACATCATTCGCAGAATGGAGTTTGAATCGGTATGATGACTTCGAAAACGAGCTCTCCTACTGCGCTGTTGTTCAACATTACAAAGGGCTCCTTTGTAGACGGTTACGGCATTCGCACCACCATTTTTTTGAAGGGATGTCCGCTGAAATGCAAGTGGTGCTGCAATCCAGAGGGGCAAAGCTTTGCTCCGGAGCTGCGTTTGCTTATTGACCGCTGCCGAGGCTGCGGCAAATGTGTACCTTTGTGTCCGAAAAAAGCGCTGACCGTCTCGGACGGACTGGTGCAGGTTGATCGGACAAAATGCGACGGCTGCGGTAAATGCACCTCTGCCTGCTGGTTTGATGCCCTGCAGATCTACGGTCGGGAGACCAGCGCTCAGGAGATGTTTGATGAGATCATCCGGGACAAGCCGTTTTTTGACGACTCAGGCGGTGGCCTGACCATCGGCGGCGGCGAGGCCACCTGTTACCCGGATTTCTGCCTGGAAATGATCCGTCTTTGTCATGAGGCAGGCATCAATGTGGCCATCGACACCTGCGGTTATGTCATAGGGGAGAAGCGTTTTGCTGTGCTGGAACAGGCGGATCTGATCCTCTTTGACATCAAGGGGCTGAACGATGAAAAACATATCGCCAACACCGGAGTGTCCAATCGCATCATTCATGAAAATCTACGACGGTTGGATGCACTGGGGAAATCGGTCATCATCCGCTATCCCATGATACCCGGATATAATCTGGACGAAGCGGAAGCAATCGCCGACTATCTGACCCAGTTCTCCTGCATCGAACGGGTGGATCTTATCGGTTATCATCGCTTCGGCGCGACAAAGTATGACCAGATCGGTCTGACTTACACCGTAGAAGGCGAAAGCATGCCTACCGAACAGCGGCAGGAGATGCTGGAGATGTTTCTGGCTAAGGGACATAACGCCCAACTGGGCGGATAATATCAACAGGAGGGATGGTTTTGCACCACCCCTCCTTGATTTTTTTTTCAGTGTTCGCTATAATTTTGCTGTTGGGGCGAGTGTTGGGTAGTTTTTTGAAAGAAACTGTCATCGATAAGACCTTCAAAATACTGAATTTGAAGACTGGTTCCCCAAACCAAATATCAAAAATTTTGCAGACAATGAGGTCCGTCGTTCTCATTGTCTGCTTTTTTACTGGAGTGACCTTTATGAAACCGATTATCGGCGTGACGCCGTTGTGGGATGATGAAAAAACGAGCCTTTGGATGCTTCCAGGATATATGGATGGAGTCCGGAATGCGGGCGGTTTGCCCATCATGCTTCCTTTGACATCCGATCCGGAAGAACTGGATCAGCTGTCCCAACTGTGTGCGGGGGTTCTGTTGACCGGCGGCCATGATGTCTGCCCGGAGCGTTATCACGAACAGCCTTTGTCCAATTTGGTCTCTGTCTGCGCGGACAGAGATGCTATGGAACTGCAACTGCTGCACCTTGCACTGCAGCAGGATAAACCCATTCTTGGTATTTGCCGCGGAATTCAGTTTATAAACGCGGCTCTGGGCGGAACTTTATATCAGGATCTTCCCACACAGCATCCATCTTCCACAGAGCACCACATGGTTCCGCCGTATGATCGAAGGGCGCATACCGTAACCATTCTCAAACAGACTCCATTGTATGACTTGCTCCGCGTGGATACGCTTGGTGTAAACAGCTATCATCATCAGGCAATCAAAGAGTTATCCCCTCAATTGGCACCTATGGCAATTTCAGAAGATGGATTGATTGAATCGGTTTACATGCCCGGGGAAAAATTTCTCTGGGCAACCCAATGGCATCCGGAGTTTTCCTGGAAATCCGATGAAGCCAGCCGAAAAATATTCCGGGCATTTGTTCAAACCTGTGAATAGACCGCACATTTTATCGGATGCTGCGCTGTTTTTTATGCGATCACTTGCCGACGCAGAATCGCTCAAAGATCCGGTTTGTGACATCGTCCTTTACCACTCGACCGGTTACTTCACCCAAGGCATCCAAAGCAAGCTCCACATCCGACAGAACGGCGTCCGGAGTCATTCCTGCGGACATGGCATCAAATACCGCCTGCAGGCACTCAGCTGCCCGTGCAACAGCCTCTGCTTGGCGGCGGGAAGTAAGAATTTCGCCACTGTCGCCACCCTGTGGAAACCGTTCTGCTACGGCATATTCCAATTGATCCAGACCGGTTCCTGTTACCGAGGACACAGCCAACACACCTTCTCCCGCAAAAACGGGCAATTCAAAGCCTGGTTGATCTTCCTTTGTTGCCACGATGAGATGCTGCGGCACTTGCTGCGCCATGCGGATAATTTCCCGATCCTCCTCTGTGATCGGCCGAGAACCATCTACCAGCACCAATGCCAGCTCTGCCCGTTCCAGTGCCTGTCGAGAGCGTTCCACGCCGATACGTTCTACGGTATCTTCCGTGTCCCGCAAACCGGCTGTGTCGATCAGCCGCAATAACACGCCGCCAACTGTTGCCTTTTCTTCCACGGTATCTCGCGTGGTGCCGGGAATATCGGTGACGATCGCCCGTTCATAGCCCAACAGGGCATTCAATAAGCTAGACTTTCCGCTGTTGGGCAGACCGACAATGGCACAACCGACTCCGTCATAGAGCTGCCGCCCCCGGCGGTAGGTAGCACTCAGGGCGGACAGCTCCTGCGCGGCTTTTTGAACGCTTTCTGTGATTTCTGCCTCGTTAAACGGTTCCAGATCCTCATCGGAATAATCCAAAACCACGTCAAAGTGCGCCATCAGGTTGACCAGTTCATCGTAAATACCGTCAATCTTCCGCCGCATGGCCCCACCCAACTGGCTGGCCGCACAGCGGGCCGCTGCCGGCGTTTCTGCATCGATCAGGTCAATCACTGCTTCGGCCTGGGTCAAGTCCATTTGTCCGTTCAAGAAAGCCCGACGGGTAAACTCTCCCGCCTTTGCCTGCCGAACACCAGTGGAAAACAGAGCTTCCAGTGCGGCTGTAAGCACAGCAGGAGAACCGTGGCACTGAAGTTCAACGGTATCTTCCCCGGTATAACTGTGTGGCGCACGGGAATAAGTTGCCAGGCAACGATCGATCAATCGTCCCTGTGTGTCCCGCAGTGCGCCGTATACCAGGGTACTGATCGGATATTCGGATAACTTTCGTCCGGAAAAGGGCGTGAACAACCGCTCTGCCGCGGAGACCGATTCTTCACCGGACAGGCGCACAATCCCGATGGCGCTGCGCCCGGCTCCGGTGGCAATCGCCGCAATGGTATCACTCATTTGTCTTACCCCCGCATAATCCGCATTGCCTGCGGGTGGTTTTTTACAATTACCTCTGCCGTATCTCCGCCATACTCTCCGTCCAATGTCCATGCCACCGGTTCGGTGCATCGGAAAGAAATCTCACCGCTTTGAAAACCGATTACGTTGCCGTCCGGAGTTTTCTTCATCAGCGCATTTAAAATTGAGGTGAATTCATCCGGAGTTTTTGGATTTTTAACCAGCATTACTTCAAACTTGCCGTCATCCAAGCGAACCGATTCCCGCTTGATTCCCCGAAAACCGCCGACGGAGACGGAGTCCGACACCATGCCGTAAATAAAATCATCTTCCAGTACTTCTCCGTCGTGCTCCACAATCATATGATAGGGGCGCAATTGACTGATGCTCTTGACACCCTCCAGAACATAAGCAAGATGGCCAAGTAAATTTTTTTTCATCTGCGGTGTATTGTAGCTCACATCGGTAAACACGCCAAAGGCGGCAACATAGACAAAGGGCCGGCCATTGAAATCACCCAAATCGCAGGGAGACGGACTGCCGCCTACCGCGATTTCCGCTGCTTTCAATAGGTCTGACGGCAATTTAAGCGTTTTGGAAAAGTCATTGGTGCTGCCTGCCGGAAGGTAGCCAATGGACGGAAGCTGCTCTGGATTTTGCCAAAGTCCTGTGATGACTTCATTCAGCGTTCCATCACCTCCGCAGCACACCACATGGTCGTAAATTCCGGCCGCCTTTGCCGCAATCTGGGTGGCATCACTGCGATACAGCGTTGGGTGTACCGTTACCTCATAACCGGCCTGCGCAAATAAATAGATCACATCATGCAGTTGCCGAGTGATTCTCTGCTTTCCTGCATGGGGATTATAAATGAACAGCAATTTTTTCATTTTGTCGCCTCCAGCAACCTTCAAAATATCCTTCTCTGTCATTATAATATAGGCAATTGCTTCACGCAAGTCATCCTGCAGATGCTTCGCTCATGAAAATAATAGTGGTTATTTTTTCATTTTTCTCCCTTCCCAGGGGTTGAAGTTGTAAAAATGAGTGCTATAATGACTTTATCCATTTTAATTCATTCATAAATGATTCAAGGAGGCATCCTTCCATGCTCGATATCAAAGTCGAACTGACAAAACACCCAAAGGCAAAGCCCGCAGACGAATCCAAGCTGGGCTTTGGCAAAATTTTTACCGACCATATGTTCCTGATGGACTACACCAAGGGCGAAGGCTGGCACGATGCACGTATTGTCCCCTATGCTCCCTTCCAGTTGGATCCCGCCTGTGTAGTGTTCCACTATGCGCAGGAGCTGTTTGAGGGATTGAAGGCCTATCGCACCGCAGAGGGCGACGTCCAACTGTTCCGTCCGGACTGCAACGCTCAGCGCTGCCAGGACTCCAGCGACCGTATGTGCGTGCCTCAGATTCCGGTAGAAGATTTTGTTCAGGCGGTAGAGGCTCTTGTAAATGTGGATCGGGACTGGGTTCCTCATACCGATGGAGCTTCCCTGTATATCCGTCCCTATGTATTTGCCACGGATGTGGGGCTCGGTGTTCATGCCTCTCATAACTACACTTTTGCCATCATCTGCTCTCCCTCCGGCGCCTACTATGCGGAGGGTCTGGATCCCGTGCGCATCTATGTGGAAGACCAGTATATTCGCGCAGCCCCCGGTCTGACCGGCTTCACAAAGTGCGGCGGCAACTACGCCGCTTCCATCAAGGCCGGCGAAATGGCCGAAGAGCAGGGCTATGCACAGGTTCTGTGGCTGGATGGCGTGGAGAAAAAGTACGTCGAAGAAGTTGGTGCAATGAACATTTTCTTCAAAATTGACGGCAAGCTCTACACAGCCGCCTGCGTTGGTACTGTGCTTCCCGGCGTTACCCGCCGCAGCGTAATTGAGCTGTGCAAGGATTGGGGTTACGAAGTCGTGGAAGGCAAACTGGCTATCGCTGACATCATGGAAGCCGCAAAGGACGGCAAGCTGGAGGAAGTGTTTGGCACCGGTACTGCCGCAGTTGTTTCCCCGGTCAAGGAACTGAAGTGGAAGGATGATGTTGCCTATATCTCCGGCGGTAAGATTGGTCCGCTGACGCAGAAGCTCTATGATACTCTGACCGGCATTCAGTGGGGCAAGATTCCCGATACTAAAGGTTGGACGGTTAAGGTTGAAGCCTGATAATTGATAAAAGAACAGCTTCCCATGTGCGTGAGCACATGGGAAGCTGTTCTTTTATGCCCGGCTTCCGTTTTTTAATTTCATCCATTCTGCAACCGCCAACTCGTCGCAGCGATTGTTATAGGGATTGGACGCATGCCCTTTTACCCAATGAAGATGCACTTCGTGCATCTCGCAAAGTGCAAGCAGCTGTTCCCACAGATCCGGGTTCAGCGCCGGTTTTTTGTCACTTTTGATCCACCCGCGTTTCTGCCATCCTCTGGCCCATCCCTTCTCCAATGCATCGATCACGTACTTGGAATCGGAATAAAGTTCTACGACACAGGGTTCTGCTAAGGTTTGCAGGCCCCGAATGACAGCAGTCAATTCCATGCGATTATTCGTGGTGACTGCTTCTCCGCCGGAAAGTTCTTTTTTATGCGGACCGAACATTAAAATTGCCGCCCAGCCCCCCGGTCCCGGATTGCCGGAGCAGGCGCCGTCGGTGTAAAGAGTTACTGTTTTCATTGGTTGCTCCTATAGTAACCAAGATATCATTCTGAGAAAATGAAACATCGAAGGTTCTGTGTAAAAGTTTTGCCGACAATACCGCCTCAGAATGACAGAGCTTGCCCGGTTATCTGCTTTCATCAAAAAAAGGGGGTGAGGGAAACGCCCCCACCCCTCATTTGCAGATACGAAATTATTTTTCCACTGCGACGACAACGCGGCGGTTAGGTTCCGTTCCGGTGGAATAGGTGGTCACCCCGTCATAATCCTGCAGTGCAGCGTGAATTACATGACGTTCATAGGCATTCATCGGCTCCAGGGTCATATTGCGGTGATACTTCAATGCCTTGCCGGCGGTTTTGCGCGCCAGACGTTCCAGCGTCTCTTCGCGCTTTGCACGGTAGTTCTCTGCATCCAGATGAATCCGAACCCGCTTGTTTTGTCCTCGATTGACGCTGTAGTTGGTCAATTGCTGAATTGCGTCAAGGGTTTCGCCCCGGCGACCAATCAGTGCTCCCAGTTCCTTACCTACCAGTTCCACCTGATAACTGCCATCCTCATTCAGAGTAATCACAGGACGGGCATCATTTTCCAGATGCTCCATCAAGCCGGTCAGGAAAGCGGAAATCTGCTCTGCCTTGTCTCCTGCAACAACGGGTTTAACTGCTGCTGCGGGGGTCGGAACTTCCTGCGCTGCCTCGGTCTCTTCCACGGTGGGAGCCTCCTCTGTCACGGAAACTTCCTCTTCAGCAGAAATGACTTTTTCCTCGGCGGGCTCAACCGCAGGCTCATCCGGTGCCTGATAGGACAACTTTACCCGTGCGGGGCAGCTGCCAATGCCCAGAAATCCGGACTTTGCGCGCTCCAGTACCTCAACGGACACTTCGTCTCGATCCAAGCCCAGTTGGCTCAGACCTGCCGCAATGGCAGCATCTTCCGTCTTACCGGTTACTTCAATATACTTTTCCATGGTCGTTACGATCGTCCTTTCTGTTAATTTTCTTCTGAGGACGCATCATCGTTCAACTCATTGTTGATCTGATCGAACAACTCGTCAGCACTCGGTGCCTCCTCCGGCAAGACAGTCTCAGCAGCAGTCGTTGGTTCTGCTGATTCTTCCTGAACCTCGTTTGCATCTACTGCCTCTGCCGTTTCCTCTGCAGCCTCTTCCTGCGCTTCCAACTCTGCCTGCTGCTCTTCCAGCTTCTTTACGGCTTCCAGATCGCCGGCCTCTTCTGCCTGGGTAAGAGCATCGGCAACTGCTTTCTGCTTGCGGCTGCGCTTTTTGCTGTAGGCCTCTTCGATCGCCTGCTCGTCGATGATTTCCTGGGGATCGCGATAGGTTGTTACACCACCGTAGCGGTCGGGCTCATAGTCGCGGCCCAACGCATAGGTGCGAATACCGATGCGGCCGTTTTTATTGGAGGGCTGCTTTTTCGCGGCAACCTTCTTCTTGCCCTTTTTGCCTTTGTTTGCCTTGTTCGCTTCTTCCTGCTGACGGCGGCGTTCGGCAATTTCTGCCTTACGGGCAGCCAGTTCCGCCTTCTCCTGCTCATCGCGAATGCGCTGCTCTTCCTGCATCTTCAGAAATTCCTTGCGCATCATCTTGGTGCAGATCGCGTCCTGACCCACGGTGCACAGAGCATTCACAGCCATGTAAACGCACATGCCGGCAGGCATGGAGTAACCAAACCACAGATACATGAGTGGCATCATCCACATCATCATCTGGTTGGAACGCTCGGTAGAGGACTTCTTCTCGTCAGCGGTCTTCTTTTTCTTCTTTTTGCCCTCGCCCTCCGGAGCAGTCATAGCAGCATTGGTCTTCATGCTGAAGCGGGTGTACCAGAAGTTCAGAGCAGTGACGGCCAGAGGAATCAGGAACAGACCGACGGCACCCCACACACCCAGTTCGGAGAAATAGCTCCAGAACTTCAGGTGCGGGACCTGACTCAGATCCAGGCCGAACAAATTGAAGTTGATGAAATGCAGCCGGTCTGCATAATCAGGAATTGCATTTTGCACAACAGACAGCACATCATTGTTATTGAGCATGCCTGCCAACTGAATTTCTTTGTAAGCGCCATTGGCAGACAGAGTATAGCCTGCACTGGTCACGGCATCAATGGCGGTGGAGACGGCATCGGACGGGATACGCATCATGTAGTGCATGGGCATACGAATGATGTAGTACAGACCCATCAGGATGGGCAGGGGAAGCAGTGACCACAGGCAGCCGCCCATGGGATTGACCTTCTCCCGTTCGTAGAGTTTCTGCACTTCTTCCTGATATTTCTGCCGATTATTGGAATACTGCTGCTCCAGCGCCTTCATCTTGCTCTGAAGCGCCGTCATCTTCATCATGCTCTTCTTGCCCTTGTAAGACAGAGGGAACAAGACCAGCTTGACCAGGATGGTAAATACCACCAAAGACAACGCATAAGCGGCAGGAATGTGAGCGGTTTCAAAAAACTCGTAGATTTTCAGCAAAAACCAGCCAATTGCCTGTAAAATTTGTGTCATTATAACTTTCTCCTCCGTATGGATGGGGGGTCGGGCTCGGGAACCGGATCATATTCAATGGTTTTCTGCCGGTGAAAGGGCTGGCACTTGGCCAGTCGTTTTGCCGCCAGAAGCGACCCTCTTGCCGCTCCAAACCGTTCTATCGCCAGATAGGCGTACTCCGAACAGGACGGAATGAATCGACAGGACGGCGGCGTCCCGGGCGAGATATACTTACGGTAGAATCCAACGAGAAACAGCAAAATTCGCTTCATGACAGATCGCCGCTCTTTTCATCGCTATCGCTGACGCGCTGAGGGTCCGGTTCGACCGGGTTCGCCTTTTCTGCCTCGCGCAGCAATCCGTTTCTCCGCGCAAGGCGCAGGAAATCCCGCTCCAAGCGCTGGTAGCTGGCAGTAACTGCCCCGGCTCGGCACACCACAACGATATCAAATCCGCATTTTAATTCGGATTCATGCAAACGGTAGATTGCCCTCAAACGTCGGCGCAGCTTGTTGCGCACAACCGCATGCCCTAATTTTGCTCCTGTGGTTAATCCCAGTCGGTTGCAGGCGCGGCCGTTTTTTCGGGAATAAAGCGCAAGCGTCGGCATAGCGGAGCGAGTCCCCTTGCGATACAGGCGCTGAAAGACATGATTCAGTTTCAGAGTGACAGTATATTGCATCTTTGACCGAGTCCTTTCGCTGCAACACAAAAAAGTCCTATAAGCTCCGCAAGGGTGGACGATTCACAAAATCATCCACCCTGCAAATACACTATTTTCTCGTTCCAGGGAGCGCATTAGGCGCTCAGCTTAGCGCGGCCCTTAGCACGGCGACGAGCGAGAACCTTACGGCCGTTGGCAGTATGCATTCTCTTACGGAATCCGTGAACCTTGGAGCGATGGAGCTTCTTAGGCTGATAAGTACGTTTCGTCATAGTGATTACACCTCCAAATTTACAGATAGGACGGCGACCGGGGGAGTAAAGCCGGACGCCAAACTCAACAAGCCGGACTTCCCCACGGGGGATAAACATTCCGGCCGCAGTTGCAAAATCGAGAAGGGCACAATACACCCTCCATGCACAATGGTGCAACCGACATTATAATACAAGTCACACGTTGGTGTCAATGAATTTTTGCGCCTTTTCAATCGCTTTTTGAGAAAATGCCTGGCATGCGTCGATGAGACTCTCTGAACATCGTTTAAGTTTCTATAAAAACGCGGTTGTCTGATATTGACAGCAATTATTTCGCCTGTCATAATGAAAATGCAGGTGATTTAAACCTTGCCGTACATGAACAGGTCGCACTTCAGCATGCCGTTGTAAAGCTTGCGCTTTTTGACTGCTTTTTTCCCAATGCATTCTTCAAATTCTGTGTGGCTGGAGAGAATGCTCACGCGCCAATCCGGCGGTATGCGGTCAAGCACATGCCCGAACTGGCGATAAAGCTGACCTGCTTCCTGTTTCTCCAACAACCGCTCTCCGTAAGGTGGATTGGTTACCAAACGGCCGTATTTTCCCTCTGCCTGAAAATCCATGGCATTGGCTACATCGAACCGAACGACATCCTCAACTTCTGCCTTTTCTGCGTTAGAACGGGCAATCTTGACTGCATTGGGATCGATGTCGCCACCCCAGATGTCATAAACCCGTCCGTGAAACTCCTTGTCCATTGCCTCATCCACTGCATCCATCCAGGCCTCTGCCGGAATAACTGCCCATTTCTGTGCGGCAAAACTGCGGTTTAATCCGGGGGCACGATTTTTTGCGATCAGCGCTGCCTCGATGGCAATGGTTCCGCTGCCGCAGAACGGGTCGCGGAAAGGGTCTAAGCCGCGGTAACGGGACAGCAATACCAATGCTGCTGCCAGAGTCTCACGCAGGGGAGCTTCGACGCCGACGGCACGATATCCCCGTTTATACAGTCCTTCTCCGGAGGTATCCAGTGCGAGGATTACTTCGTCTTTATAAATGGAGAACTGGATTTGCGTGCGGCGTCCGGTCTCCGGAAGCCACTCCAGTCCGTACCGCTGAGAAAGCCGCTGAGAAGCCGCTTTCTTCACAATGGACTGGCAGGCCGGAACACTGTGAAGCTGAGAGGAGATGGAGTATCCTTTAACCGGAAACTCGCCGTCCTTCCCAATCCAGTCTTCCCATCGTACGGCCAGCGTTCCCTGAAACAATTCCTCAAAGGTACGCGCCTGAAAGCGGCTGAGCACAAGCAAAACGCGAGCTCCGCACCGAAGCCATAGATTCAGTCGGGGGATGTCTGCCAGCTTTCCGGAACAGAATACACGTCCGTTTTCTGCATGTACCTCCGCCATGTCCAGCCGTTTTAACTCGTCAGCCACTAATTTTTCCAGTCCCATCAGACAGGGAATCATAAATTGTAATTGTTCCATTGATTGAAACCATCCGTTTCTATTTACTAGTTCCATCACAGTATAACGAATCCTGCGGCAAAGTGCAACGCCGCAGAGCGAAGGAGGAAGAAAAGATGCAGCTCATTTTTACCAGCCTGCCCCTGTTCTGGCTGATTGCACTGGTTGTATTTGCTCTAATTGAGGCAGCAACGCCAACCGCACTGGTCACAATCTGGTTCGCTGCCGGATCTCTGGTCAGTCTGATTTTGTCCTTCTTTTTGCAAAATTTTGGGGTGCAGTTAGCCGCATTTCTCGTCGTAAGCTGCCTTTGTTTTGCGTTGGTGCGCCCGTTGGCGCGAAAGTATTTCACCCCGAAAACCAGTCCCACCAATGCCGATGCGCTGATTGGACAGGAAGCGGTCGTCACACAAATTATTGACAATCTGTCGGCCAGCGGGCAGGTGCAGCTTCGCGGCCGCATCTGGACAGCGCGTGGGGAGACCGATGCTCCCATTGAACCCGGACAGAAAGTAACGGTACTGCGCATTGAGGGTGTAAAATTAATCGTTTGCTCGATGAAATAAATGTTAAGGTATGAGAGAGGAGAAAGTTTATGATACCTGGAATTATTCTTGCGATTATCATCATTTTGCTGTTGGCGCTTCTCATCAAGAATGTGGTCATTGTGCGGCAGAGTCGTGCCTATGTTGTAGAACGGCTTGGCGCATTCCATGCCGTTTGGGGGGTTGGCATCCACTTCAAGATCCCGTTTATTGAGCGGGTGGCTAAGTCTGTTTCTCTAAAGGAACAGGTTGTAGACTTTGCACCGCAACCTGTGATCACGAAGGACAACGTCACTATGCAGATTGACACAGTCCTGTTTTTTGAAATCACAGATCCAAAACTCTACACCTATGGAGTGGAGCATCCCATGGCTGCCATTGAAAATCTGACTGCTACCACCCTGCGCAATATTATCGGTGAGTTGGAACTGGATCAATCTCTGACCAGCCGGGACATCATCAATGCCAAGATGCGCTCTATTCTGGATGAAGCCACAGATCCGTGGGGCATTCGCGTAAACCGCGTGGAGCTGAAGAATATTATCCCGCCTCGTGAGATTCAGGATGCCATGGAACGCCAGATGAAGGCAGAGCGGGAACGCCGGGAAACCCTGTTGCAGGCGGAAGGCCAGAAGCAGAGCAAAATTCTTGTGGCGGAAGGTGAACGTCAGTCCGTGATCCTGCGGGCTGAGGCTGCCAAGCAGGCAAAGATTATGGAGGCAGAAGCACAGGCAGAGGCTATTATTAAGGTGCAGGAGGCTCAGGCCGAGGCACTGCGTCTTCTGACTGCTGCCGCTCCCAGTGCGGAGGTGATCCAGTTGAAGAGTCTGGAAGCGTTTGCCGCCGCCGCCGATGGTAAGGCAACTAAAATTATCATCCCCAGTGAAATTCAGGGTCTGGCCGGTCTGGCAGAAGGCATTGTGCAGGCCGTTAAACCCGTGTCTGCTGCAGACGAGGGGAAGTAATTCTCCCTGTATATGATTTTATCCCACTATAAAAGGGCTTCTTCACGTTGTTGTGAAGAAGCCCTTTTGTTGCATGAAAACGGGGGAAAACTGGAATTTGCTGGAATTTGACGACGTGCTTATCCGTGCCCTTTTGAAGGGGTGCGCATAAAAGATGAAATCAGGTTGGATCAAACAGACCCTGATTTGTGTGGAATGCGACAATGCAAAAAATCCATTTACATTTGGTTCAGCTTCCAAAGGATTCCGCTGTAGCGCTGTGTTTGACGGTCGTTTGCCACCATGCGGGCGAGGACATTGTCGTCGCCAACGATGACAAGCAGGTCTTTTGCCCGCGTGATTGCAGTATAAAGCACACTGCGGGTGAGCAGCATAGGGGCACCGTTTACGGCAGCCAATACAACGGCGCGATACTCACTTCCCTGAGATTTGTGAACCGTCATGGCATAAGCGGGTTCCAGTTCATTAAGGCGATCTGCAGTGTAATCCACAATATGTCCGTCAAAATTAACGGTAACAACATCGCCGCTTGGTGTGATGTCAGAAATGACGCCAACGTCTCCGTTAAATACACCCATGCCGCCGCTTTTGCCTTTTTCCGTGCGCCACAGGACAGAATAGTTGTTTTTAATCTGCATCACGCGGTCACCGATGCGGAAAGTAAAGGAACCGTGCTTTTTCTCCGGTCGATTCGGTTGGGACGGATTCAGTGCTGCCTGCAAGGCCAGATTGAGACTGGCGGTGCCCGTAGTCATCTTGCGCGTAGGGGACAGAACCTGAATCTGATCGGAAGGAATGCCCATTTTTTCCGGCAGCCGTTCTTTGCACAGCTCTACAATGGTTTCCAGTGCTGTTTGCGGATCGTTCCGCCGGAGAAAGAAGAAATCTCCCTGCTGATTGTGCAGATCCGGGAGGACTCCCTGGTTTACACTGTGGGCGGTCATCACGATGCGGCTTTGCTGCGCCTGACGAAAAATGGTGGTCAGCCGTACGGCGGGGATGACATCGGAACGGATCAGATGGTTAAATGCCTGCCCCGGACCGACCGGAGGCAGCTGATCCGGATCACCGACCAGTACCAGCCGGCAGTCGTTTGGAACTGCCTTCAGCAGTGAGGCCATAAGCGGGACATCAACCATAGAGGTTTCGTCTACAATGATTGCCTTTGCTTCCAGTGGTTGCGATTCATCTCGACTGAAGCTGAGTTGATCCGAATCCGGATCATATCCGGCCTCCAGCATGCGATGAATGGTAGAAGCCTCGGAATCACACAGGTCGCCAAGCCGCTTGGCAGCTCGACCGGTGGGAGCGCAGAGTAAAGTTTTGTAGCCCAGTGCCTCGTATAGCCCAAGAATACCGCGCAGACTGGTTGTTTTGCCGGTGCCGGGGCCGCCGGTTAAAAGCATAAATTGTTTCTGTGCGGCCATACGTACGGCGTTTCTTTGCTCTGCAGAATAGACAATGTGCTGACCACGTTGAATGGCATCAATCAGCTCTTCTAAATTGTCCGGCGGGAGCAGTTCCTGATGACACATGGAGGCAATGCGCTCTACAATGTAGCTCTCCTGTTCGTATAGCGCGGTGAGATAGACAGCATCCTGATGGCCAACTTGAGTGCAGAACACCTTGCCCTGCAGCCGAAGTGCATCCAGACCCTCAGAAAGCAACGCCGGGTCATCTAGCTGCAGCAGACGGCCGGCGGCGTCGGTCAGTTTCTCTAAGGGAAGAAAGCAATGACCGTTGCCAAGGTTATACGTCAGGGTGTAGAGGAGTCCGGCCTCAACCCGGATCAGATCATCCGGAGCAATGCCGCAGGCAGCGGCCAGACGATCCACATCGGAAAAGCGAAGCCCCAGTTCTTCGTTCAATAGGAGATACGGATCCGCACGGATAATGTTGACGGCGCGGTCCGCATATCGCCGCCAGAGAGTTAAAGCGATGGATACCGGCATGCCATAAGGCGTGAGAAATTCCACCAACCGCCGCATGCCGGCTTTCTCCAGAAATTCCGCTTGAATTTCTTTCGCTTTTTTCAACGTGATGCACCGGAGCTCTGCGAGACGTTCGGGCTCTGTTTCGATGATGGAAAAAGTTTGTTCACCAAAGCGATCGACAATGCGGCGCGCCGTCTGTTTGCCCAAGCCATTGATTACACCGGAGGAAAGATAGTTGCAAATCTCATCTGTTTCAGTAGGAATAGAGATTTCAATGCTGCCGGCTTTAAACTGTGCGCCAAATGTGGGATGCTCTACCCAGGCACCTGTTGCGGAGATTGTCTCACCAACCGAAATATCACCGATTTCGCCGACTACGGTTTGGCTGCCGTTTTTTGTTTTGACACGGAGTATGGTAAAGCCGTTGCTGGGATTTTGAAAAATAATTGCAACTACCGTTCCGTTTATCGTTTCATCCTGTGGATTTTGTGATGACAAAGGGGGTCGCCTCCTAAAATGTGCAACTTCGATTATTCACACAGTAATTTCTTTAGATACTTTCCGGTATAGGATGAGGGGCAGGCAGCGATGTCCTCCGGAGTACCGGTACACACAATTTCGCCGCCGCGGGCACCGCCCTCAGGGCCAAGATCGATCAGATAGTCAGCGGTTTTAATGACATCCAGGTTATGCTCAATAATCAACACTGTGTTGCCTGATTCTACCAGACGCTGCAGTACGTCGATCAATCGATGTACATCAGCGGAGTGAAGACCGGTGGTAGGTTCGTCTAAGATATAAATGGTAGAGCCGGTAGAACGTTTAGCCAGTTCAGTGGCCAGTTTCACGCGCTGTGCTTCTCCTCCGGAAAGGGTTGTGGAGGATTGACCTAATTTTACATAACCAAGACCGACATCGTATAAAGTTTTGAGCCGGTTATAGATTTTAGGGAGATTTTCAAAGAAAGGCATTGCTTCGTCAACGGTCATTTCCAACACTTCATAAATGCTTTTGCCCTTGTATTTGACCTCCAGCGTTTCCCGGTTGTAGCGCTTTCCTTTGCATACCTCACAGGGGACGTAGACATCGGGAAGAAAATTCATTTCAATTTTGATCAATCCGTCACCGGAGCAAGCTTCACACCGACCGCCGCGAATATTGAAGGAAAATCGACCGGCTCCGTATCCGCGGGCTTTCGCATCTGGCGTAGACGCAAAAAGCTCTCGAATGTCGTTGAACAAGCCGGTATAGGTTGCCGGGTTAGAGCGGGGAGTGCGACCAATCGGAGATTGGTCAATTGCAATTACTTTGTCCAGAAATTCTTCGCCCTCAATGGAGCTGTGACGGCCGGGACGAACCTTGATGCGGTTCAGATCGGCACCCAGTTTTTTATAGATGATTTCATTGACCAGACTGGATTTTCCGGAACCGGACACGCCGGTGACTACGGTAAAGGTGCCAAGAGGAATACTTACATCGATGTCCTTCAGATTGTTTTCGGCGGCTTTGCGCACGGTCAGCCAGTGACCGTTTCCTTTTCGCCGCTGAGCCGGAACTGGAATTTTCTTTCGGCCGGACAGATAGGCGCCGGTAATGCTTCTGGGACACGCCATAATGTCTTCTGCTGTACCAGTGGCAATGATTTCACCGCCATGAATTCCGGCACCCGGACCAACATCAACGATAAAATCAGCGGCGCGCATGGTATCCTCGTCGTGCTCAACGACTAACAGGGTGTTTCCAAGATCCCGAAGATGGCGCAGGGTATCCAGTAAAAGGTCATTGTCCCGTTGGTGCAATCCGATAGATGGTTCATCCAGAATATACAGCACGCCCATAAGAGAGGAACCGATCTGGGTGGCCAGACGAATGCGCTGACTTTCACCGCCGGAAAGCGTAGCAGCACTTCGGCCGAGGGTGAGATAATCCAGCCCGACAGACTTCAGAAACCCAAGACGGCTCTTGATTTCCTTCAGCACCTGACCGGCAATCAGTTGCTGCTGTTCTGTCAGCTGTAATTGATCGATAAAGGATAGACTGTCGGTAACGCTCATCTGGCAAAATTCGTGAATAGATTTTCCGCCGATGGTGACGGCTAGGACTTCCGGACGAAGGCGCTGCCCATTGCAGGCTGGACAGGGAGAATAGTTCATGCATTCCTCTAAATCCCGCCGGGCGCTGTCAGATTGAGTTTCCCGATAGCGGCGTTCCAAATTTGTGACAATTCCCTCAAAGGGTTGTTGGATGGTAGATCTGCCCCGGGCATTCTCATATGTCATGGTGAGTTTTTCGCCCTTGGTTCCATAGAGAATTGCATCAGATGCAGCCTTGGACAGTTCCTTCATTGGCTGATCCAGACGGAAGTGATATTTTTCCGCAAGAGCGTCAAAATACATCCGTGAAATACTGTCGCCGCGGATATTATTCCAACCGGTGGCAGTAATTGCGCCATCCAGAATGGATAAGTCCCGATTGGGGATAATCAGCGAAGGATCTACCTTCAGCTGGAATCCTAGACCGGAACAGGTGGGGCAGGCACCGTAGGGATTGTTAAAGGAAAAACTGCGGGGAGCCAGTTCTTCAATGGAAATGCCGCAATCCTCACAGGCATAATTCTGGGAGAACATCAAGTCCTGATCCTCCCGGACAAGGTTGATCAAAACGGTTCCGCCGGAGAGATTGGTCGCTGTTTCGACAGAGTCGGTCAGCCGTTGGAGAATATCACTTTTGATAACAAGACGGTCTACCACGACCTCAATGGTGTGTTTCTTATTCTTTTCCAGCTTGATTTCTTCGGAAAGGTCGTAAAGACTGCCATCCACGCGGACGCGGACATAGCCGGAGCGACGGGCATCATCAAACACCTTCTGGTGTTCGCCTTTTTTTCCGCGAATGACCGGAGCCATTACCATAATACGGGTAGATTCCGGAAGCGCCATGACCTGGTCGATGATCTGGTCAATGGTTTGCTGCTGAATTTCCTTGCCGCATTTTGGGCAGTGAGGGGTTCCGACTCTTGCCCAAAGCAGACGCAGATAGTCGTAAATTTCTGTCACTGTACCGACCGTTGAACGGGGATTTTTACTGGTGGTCTTCTGGTCGATAGAAATGGCAGGGGAAAGACCGTCAATATAGTCGACATCCGGCTTCTCCATCTGTCCAAGAAACATTCTGGCATAGGATGAGAGGCTTTCCACATAGCGACGTTGACCCTCGGCATAAATGGTGTCAAAGGCCAGACTGGATTTTCCGGAGCCGGATAAGCCGGTAAGCACGACCAGCTTGTCCCGGGGGATGCGTACATCCACATTTTTTAGGTTGTTGGCGCGTGCGCCCTTCACAAAAATATGATCCTGCATAATGTGCCTCGTTTATTTTTTCTTTGCCTCGCCCTGCAGCTCAATAATTTGATCCCGCAACGTGGCAGCCAGTTCAAATTCCAGCATTTTTGCGGCTTCCTTCATTTGCTTTTCCAGTTTGGCAATGAGCTGCTGTCGTTCGGCTTTGGTCATCTGCTTGACGGGTCTTGCATCCCGTTTGGACGGTTCTGTATTTTCCAACAACTGACGAACGTCCTTGCGAATGGTTTTGGGAGTGATGCCGTGGGCTTTGTTATAGGCATTTTGCTTTTTCCGGCGGCGTTCTGTTTCATCGATGGCCCGGCGCATGGACGGCGTGATTTTGTCTGCATAGAGGATGACTTGCCCGTCTGCGTTGCGTGCTGCCCGTCCGATGGTCTGAATCAAGGCCGTTTCGCTTCGGAGAAAGCCTTCTTTATCGGCATCCAGAATTGCGACCAGAGAGACTTCCGGTAAATCCAACCCCTCCCGCAGCAGGTTGATTCCAACCAGGACGTCAAAGGATCCAAGGCGAAGATCGCGGATAATCTCCATGCGCTCAATCGTGTCAATATCATGATGCATATAACGCACTTTAATGCCGACTTTTTGCAGATATTCGGTTAAATCCTCTGCCATTTTCTTTGTCAGCGTGGTGATCAGTACCCGCTCATCTTTGACAGTCCGCTGGTTGATTTCGCCGATCAGATCGTCAATTTGTCCTTCAATCGGACGAACTTCAATTTTGGGATCTAACAGGCCGGTGGGACGAATTACCTGCTCGATAATCTGACCGGAGCGGGTTTGCTCATATTCGCCGGGAGTGGCGGAAACATAGATGACCTGATTGAGACGCTGTTCAAATTCATCGAACTTCAGCGGGCGGTTATCGTATGCACAGGGGAGACGGAAACCGTAATCCACCAGTGTGTTTTTACGTGCCCGATCGCCGTTGTACATTGCCCGCACCTGAGGCAGAGTGACGTGAGATTCGTCGATGAACATAAGAAAATCTTTTGGAAAGTAATCTAACAGTGTGTGGGGCGGAGAGCCTGCCGGACGATTGTCGATTACTCTGGAATAGTTTTCAATACCGGAGCAATAGCCGATTTCCTGCATCATTTCAATGTCGTACAGGGTGCGCTGGCGGATGCGCTGGGCTTCGATGGCTTTGCCTTCTGACTCGAAGAACTGAACCCGCTGTTCCAGCTCCTGATAGATGCGTTGAATTGCAGCATCCATTTTTTCTTTTGGCGTTACATAATGAGTGGCCGGCCAAATAGGAACATTGTTTAATCGGCGGATTGGAGTGCCGGTAACAACATTGATTTCACTGATGCGGTCGATCTCGTCTCCGAAAAATTCAATGCGAATGGCAGAATCCTTCCAATAGGCAGGCCACACCTCTACGGTATCGCCGCGTACACGGAACATATTTCGTTCAAAGGCAATGTCGTTGCGTTCGTAGCGGATGCTGACCAACCGCTGCAGCAACTCCCGGATGGTCATAGCGGCTCCTACACGAAGGGAAACCATCATTGCGGCAAAATCCTCCGGCTCCCCCAGACCGTAGATACAGGAGACGGAAGAGACAACAATCACGTCTCTCCGTTCCAACAGAGAAGCGGTGGCACTGAGACGCAGACGGTCAATCTCTTCGTTGATTGCGGAATCTTTTTCAATGAAGGTATCCGTGTGAGGAATATAGGCCTCCGGCTGATAGTAATCATAGTAGGAGACGAAATATTCAACCGCATTGTGGGGGAAAAATTCGCGAAATTCACTGTATAACTGGGCAGCCAGTGTTTTGTTGTGTGCCAGTACCAGGGTGGGACGCTGTACCTGCTCAATCACCTTTGCCATGGTATAGGTTTTTCCGGAACCGGTGACGCCCAGAAGGGTTTGTTCATTCAGCCCTAATTCTACTCCTCGGCTCAGGGATTCAATCGCTTCGGGCTGATCACCGGAGGGCTCGTATGGGGCCTGTAATTTGAACTCCATAATTCCCTCTCCTTATTGAAATTTATCGTAAAATTGACTTCTATAAGCCAACGGATGGTTACTCTTGCATACTCTGCAAACCGGAAGCTTCGACTAAACTAACGATTGGGGCACCAAAAGGAAGACTGTAAATAATCGGAACATTTCGATTGCTTGCTTCCTAAATAAGGAATAAGTATTTCGCAAAATATCTCTCCAAAAGATAAAGCGAATACTTTCACAGTAGGCACTTATATGTTTGATTTTACTACAAAAAACAGACTTTGTCTATCTTATTTAGAACATCTGTTTCTGTCACTTTATATCAGCTTATAATGCATCCGCCTATATTCAAGTATAACCTTACGGAAGCCATTTGCCATATTTTCGGCTTTTATAAATATTGTTTTGAAATTATTCTTGCGAAGGTGCAAAACTGCCGGATTATCTGTATGACGGTGAAGAAGGAAAAATCAGAGCCAGCCTTTCGACTGACTCTGCCTTTTACCTTTATTCGCTTCCTGGCTGCATACAATAATCTTATGCACTATTTTTGGTGACTTATAATCCATTGCAACATATCCTCTGCACCTGTTTTGCCAGCCGCCAAATCTAGGATAATGTCACTCAGCTCTTTCTGCGTATATGAAAGTTCAAAACCATTTAAGGACAAGAACACGAACATTACATGTGTACCCAATCGTTTGTTACCATCAACCATAGGATGGTTCTTTACAATTCCAAAGCAAAGCTGTGCTGCTTTTGCCAATACACTTGGATACAATTCCTCGTCTCCAAATGACTGAAACGGATTCGACAGTGCTGAATCCAGCATACCATCGTCACGAGTGCCGTTGCTACCGCCGGTGGCTTTAATCAGTCGCTCGTGAAGTAAAATGACCTGCTCTTTACTTAATTTTATCATTTGGCAAGTACCTCATAAGCTTCCATGTTCTGTGCGATAAGACGATCGGATAGGGCAAATACATCCTCTGTGGATGCTATTTTTTCCTGCTCTGCATTGCTAAAGTCAATCACAAGGTACCTTGGTACATCGTTTTTAAGAATAACTGCTGTGCCATGTTCGTCAACAATTCTGGCAACCTTTGAAAAATTCTGATTGGCTTCTGTTATAGAAATCATTGTATTTGGATCAACTGTCATGATAGGCACCCCACTTTGTATTATATTAATTTTTATACACGTTATAGGACGAATACAATCTGTTTTTATGGCAAACAGCGTTCAACTGCTTTCTGTCAGCAGCCCGGACTCAGCGAAAGATATAAAATCATCCTCAGCTATAATAATGTGGTCCAGAAATTGGATGCTGTGGGAGGCGAGAAAAGAGCGCAGCGCCAAAGTGAGAGCAATATCTTCCTGAGAGGGAACGGCCAGGCCGCCAATGTGGTTATGCGCAAGAATGACGGAAGCAGCCCGATGGAGCAGCGCTGCTTCAAGAACCTGCTGCATATTTAGAGTGACCCGATTAAAACTTCCTTCCGCCAGCAGATCGCAGTGAAGCGCCTGCCCCTTTGCATCCAAACTGAGCAGATATACCGCTTCGTTCCGCATGCCAAAAAAATAGGGAAGCAGATATTCTCCGGCATCAGATGGAGACGCAATCGCTGAGGCTTCGTCAGAACGCGACAGCTTGTAGCGACGCAAAACAGACGGCAGAAGGGACAGAAGAAAGGCGGTATGGGCGCCGACTCCTTTTACCTGCTGTAATTCCTCAACAGAGGCATCTAAAACACCGGAGAGTGAGCCGAAATGTTCCATGAGCCGATGTGCCAGGGGGGAAACGTCCCCTTGAGGGACAGAATAGAACAGCAGCAGTTCCAACAGTTGATGATCGCTGAAGGCGGTATCACCGTTTTCTGTAAACCGCTGTTTCATACGTCCGCGATGGCCATCGTGAATGGACATGGAAATCCCCTCCTCAAAAAAGAAACAGGAGCGCCGAGGAACGGGCTCCTGCAGATAGAAATAATTGAGAATTAGACGGTGGCGCCGTACTGAGCCAGGTAGGCCTCCATGCGCGATTTCATCTCGTCGTCAATATAGACTTTTCCATCAATGGGACGGTTATGCAGGAAAGAAATGATTTCCTTTACTGTGACAATGGGGCACACCTTGATGCCGAAGTCGTCCCTCAGTTCATCCAGAGTAGAGCAAGCTTTGGTGCCCCGCTCCATGCGGTCAACGGAGACGAAGAGGTATGCCATCTTGACATCGGCAACCTTCTTAAACAGTTCGATGCTTTCACGAACGGCAGTTCCGGCGGTGACAACGTCTTCCACAATGGCGATTACATCGCCATCCTGCGGTTTGTAACCGACCATGATGCCGCCTTCGCCGTGATCTTTTACTTCCTTGCGGTTGAAGCAGTAAGGCATGTCCTGATTGTAATTGCGGTAAAGAGAGGAAGATGCGGCAACGACTAAGGGAATCCCTTTGTATGCAGGACCGAAAAGGGCGGTTGCATCGCTGCCCATATGCTCATGAATGCAGGCAGCATAATAATCGCCCAGCTGAGCAGCCTGCGCGCCGGTTTTGTAGTTACCGGTGTTGATGAAATAAGGGGTTTTACGACCGGATTTGGTGGTGAAGTCACCAAAGGTCAACACGCCGGAACGAACCATGAATGTGATAAATTCTTCTTTGTAAGTCATGAGGGAACTCCTTTCACCAGCACATGAAATTTGTCACATTATATCATTATTTAGCGCACGTCACAAGGGAAACTGCAATTTAATTTCCTGATAATCGATTCTCCGAAGCGGCACTTCTATTTTTCCAAAGGTGTTATCCTCCCGTTAGGATGATACTTGCGAGACAGTTTTGAATTTATCAAACGATTCAAAGGTGGGAGCGGTTGCACAGCAGAGAAAAAGATGGTATGCTAGACAAAATGAAAAATATGATGGCGATTTTCGCCGGGATGGGAGAGATTAGATATGGATTTAAAAGGAAGAAATTTTCTGAAGCTGTTGGACTACACACCGGAGGAGATAGCGTATTTGCTGGATCTTGCAGCGGAGTTAAAGGCGAAGAAGAAAGCAGGGATTGCCCATGACACTCTGCGGGGAAAGAATATTGCTCTTATTTTCGAGAAAACTTCTACCCGTACCCGGTGCGCATTTGAAGTGGCGGCCCATGACCTTGGCATGCAGGTGACTTATTTGGATTCCACCGGTTCGCAGATCGGAAAGAAGGAGTCTATTGCGGATACGGCAAGAGTGTTGGGGCGCATGTTTGACGGTATTGAGTACCGTGGATATGGGCAGGAGATTGTGGAAGAGCTGGCGCAATATGCCGGTGTGCCGGTGTGGAACGGCCTGACAAATGAGTTCCATCCTACGCAGATTCTGGCGGATTTTCTGACTATTCGGGAAAAGTTTGGCCATCTTAAGGGAATTCATTTCACCTACATGGGGGACGCCAGATATAACATGGGCAACTCACTGATGATCGGTTGTGCCAAGATGGGTCTGCATTTTACCGGTTGTGCACCGAAGCACTATCAGCCGGATCCGGCATTGGTGGAACAGTGCCGGGCAATTGCTGCGGAAACCGGCGCCACCATTTGCTTTACAGAAGACCCAATGGAGGGGACGAAGAATGCAGATGTGGTCTACACCGATGTGTGGGTTTCCATGGGCGAGCCGGTAGAAGTGTGGGAAGAGCGGATTCGAGAGTTAGGCCCCTATCAGGTGAACCGCGCCGTAATGGAAAATGCGGCTTCCGGAGCGGTGTTTATGCATTGCCTGCCGGCATTCCATGACCACAAAACCACGGTGGGCAAGGAAATGGGAGAGCGCTTCGGCCGCGCGGAGATGGAAGTTACCGATGAGGTGTTTGAATCGTCAGCATCGATTGTTTTTGATGAGGCAGAAAACCGGATGCATACAATCAAGGCCGTTATGGCGGCGACCCTCTAAAAAATCGGATTGCAAGGGAAAATGATAAAACCTATTACTATCCGGATTTTAGGGAAAATCCCTTGCGTGAATATAAAAAAATGTCTATAATAACCTGAGGATTGCACCATGTGATCCTCAGGTTATTTTTTGACAGGAGATAACCATTTATAATGAGAGGAAAAGGCAGGAAGCGGTATGCTTGAATTGAAGAATCTATGTTTTTCTGTCCCAGGAGATGGAAAACGAATTGATATTTTAAATCAGATTAACTTGACTGTGCCGGACGGAAAACTGATTGTGATTACCGGTCCAAACGGCAGCGGAAAATCGACGTTAGCCCGTGTCATCATGGGTATCGAAAAAGCAACATCCGGTTCCATCCTGTTTGATGGGACTGAGGTTGAAAACCTGAACGTGACAGAGCGGGCAAAACTGGGTATCAGCTATGGATTCCAGCAGCCGCCTCGCTTTAAGGGCATGAAAGTGCGGGATTTGCTGGAATGTGCAGCAGGCAAGAAGCTGACACTGGAGGAATCCTGCCATTATTTAGCGCAGGTGGGTCTTTGCAGCCATGATTATGTGGAGCGAGATGTGGATGCCAGCCTTTCCGGCGGCGAGTTGAAGCGCATTGAAATTGCGACGATACTGGCCAGAAAGGGAAAGCTGATGATTTTTGATGAGCCGGAAGCGGGAATTGACCTGTGGAGCTTCGGCCGATTGACCGATACGTTCCAGGCAATTCACCGCAACGGAGACGCGGCAATGATCATTATCTCACATCAGGAACGCATTATTCGGCTGGCGGATGAAGTTGTGATGATTGCAAACGGCAGGGTGGCCGGACAGGGAAGTGCGGCAGAGATGCTGGAGCAGATTCAGGATGACAGCAGCAACAGCTGTACCTGTATGTGAGGAGGAAGACGGGATGATGGAAGCATACAGCGAAACAGTACAGGAGATGCTGGCGAAAATTTCCGGACTGAAAAGCACGCCGGACGGAGCCTATAACTTCCGTCTGGACGGAAAGGGAGTGGAGCGCAAATCCTCAGAGCATATCAAAATCACGGCGAAGACCGATAAACCCGGAATTGATATCCATATTGACGACAACACGAAAAACGAGACGATGTTTATCCCTGTAGTGGTCACAAAAAGCGGCGTGGACGACAAGGTGTATAACGAGTTTTTCATTGGGGAAAACTGCGACGTTACCATTATTGCCGGTTGCGGAATCCATAATTGCGGATGTGAGGATTCAAAGCATAATGGAATTCACACGTTTTATGTCGGGAAAAATTCCCATGTTTCCTACGTCGAAGTTCACTATGGAGCCGGCAATGGAACCGGCGGCCGCATTTTGAATCCGGAAACAGTGGTGACGTTGGCGGAAGGCGCTGTGATTGTCATGGATATGAGCCAGATTGGCGGCGTAGACTCTACGGAGCGTTATACTCAGATCAATGCAAATGGAGCAAACAGCGAAGTCATGGTTACTGAGAAGATGATGACCCATGGGAACCAGACGGCAGACTCCAAGATTGATATTTTCCTGAATGGGGAAGACACAAAGGCACGAGTGATTTCCCGCAGTGTGGCAAAGGAGAATTCAGCACAGGTATTCTATCCCAGAGTCGAGGGGAATGCAGCCTGCTTCGGGCATGTTCAGTGCGATTCGATAATTATGGGGCACGGACGCGTTAAGAGCATTCCTGCAATTGCGGCCAATCATGTAGATGCCAGCCTGATTCACGAAGCGGCAATCGGAAAGATTGCAGGAGAACAGATTCTGAAACTGGAAACGTTGGGTTTTACGGCGGAAGAGGCGGAAGAAAAAATTCTGGAAGGATTCCTGCGTTAAACAATTCTTATAAAAGCATTGCGGTGATAGATCACTTTATCCGCACAACGAATTGCCCGTTGTGCGGAGTTTTGCTATACTGAAGAAAATTCAGTTGGAGAGTTGGAGGAACGGATATGAAGTGGATGATCGCATCAGACCTTCATGGGTCGGCTTACTATTGCGAGGCAATGATGAGGGCCTTTCAGAGAGAGAATGCACAGCGGCTTTTACTGCTGGGCGACTTACTTTATCACGGACCGCGAAATGATTTGCCGAGAGAGTATGCACCGAAGCAGGTGATTGCCATGTTGAATGGGGAAAAGCAATCCCTGCTCTGCGTGCGTGGGAATTGCGATACAGAGGTGGATCAAATGGTATTGGAATTTCCAATCATGGCAGACTATGCGGTTATTCCGATCGGGAGGCGGCTCATGTATGTAACCCATGGACACCGCTTTAATCGGCAAACACCGCCGCCGATGCAGAAGGGAGATATCCTGCTCCACGGGCATACGCATGTTCCGGAGTGGACTTGCTTTGGCGATGAGAACCTGTGTTTTAATCCGGGCTCTGTTTCCATTCCTAAGGAGAACAGCCCGCACAGCTACATGACGTGGGAAGAAAATTGTATTTCCTGGCATCAGTTGGAAGATGGTATGATTTACCACGAAGTTGAGTTGACATAACGCTGGGATAGCAAAAAATAAAACAAAAAACTAAGGCAAAAGTCAAGAGTAAAAGCAGAAAAATGCACC
>CAVLAO010000002.1:63257-129857 GCA_963660915.1 Bacteroides sp. CAG:927
GCGGGCGTATCCCAAAGGAAAGTATCCCGTTTTTAAGGACTACAATCATATGCAATATCAGATTCAAAATCCAATGGGATTTGCGAAGATGCTGGAAACAATTATAGAGGAGGATCGACTGCCGGAACTGCCGTTTGCCGGGACAGAATAAGAGAGCGGCGCGATCAGGCGAGACCAAGAAAAGGACTGTATCTGCAATCCATTTTGTATTGCAGATACAGTCCTTTTTATTTTTCGACAATCGATGATTCCTCTGTGTTTGCAGCGTCGTTTGATTCCGGATGACTCAGTTCTCCGCTTTTACGGCCGAGAAAAACGGGGGATGTTTTGGAATACATAATCTTTTGCTCGTGATAAAGACCGGAGTAGCCGGACAACAAGTAACTTACTGAGGCACAAAGGGTCATCAGGGCTACGCCATGACCGCTAAAAAGTTCATAGCCAAGGAGTATGCTGGTCATGGGAGAATTGGTTACGCCGCAGAATACTGCCACTAAACCCAGTGCGGCGCCAAAGCCGGCATCCATGCCGATCAGCGGTGCCATAGCGCAGCCGGCAGTGGCACCGACAAAGAAACAGGGGACAATTTCTCCGCCTTTGAACCCGGCACCCAAAGTCAGCGCAGTGAACAGCATTTTTAATAAAAATGCCCAGGGAACAACCTTGCCGGCGATGGCATTGACAATCACATTCATTCCGGCACCGTTGTAATCATTGGTGCCAACCAACAGGGTGAGCAATATGATAACGATACCGCCGATGACAATCCGCAGATATGGGTTCTTAATTTTTTTATAGAGGTAGCTGCTGCCGCTCATTGCGCGGCAAAACAGATTGGCAAGCACAGCAAAGATAATGCCAAGAGCGACGACCTGCACCAGAACAAGGGGAGAAAAAGCGGGAATAAGGGTTAACGTAAACGCAGTGGAGGCAACGCCAAAGGCACCGGAAACCAGATTGGCAATCAAAGCGGAGAGTACACAGGGTACCAGAGCCGCATAATACATTACACCGATGCTTTCTACTTCCATTGCAAACACGGCGGCAGCCAGAGGTGTGCCGAACAGAGCAGAAAAACCACCGGCCATGCCGCACATGGTGATGATGCGTTCATCCTTGTCGTCCAGACGGAGCAGCTTTCCCAGTGAGCCGGAGATGCAGCCGCCCAATTGAAGTGCAGCGCCCTCCCGACCGGCAGAGCCGCCGGTAAGATGGGTTGCTACGGTTCCGAAAAAAATCAGCGGAGCGGTGCGAAAACGCAAAACCCGTCCTTCACGGACAGCTCCGATGACGAATTCTGTGCCTCGGTCATCTTCCATACGAGTGCCGCGATAGCTGGCAACAATGGCAAGACCGGCGATGGGAAGCAGAAAAATAAGCCAGTTATGCGCAGTGCGGGTTTCTGTAGCCCAGTCAAGTGCATAATGAAAGGCGGTGCCGACGAGGCCGGTCACAATACCGATCAGGCAGGAGAAAACAAGCCATTTGACAAAGGCAATCGCATTTGAACGAATGGCGCGGAGATCATGCTTTAATTGCGGACGCATGTATTTATACCTCGGATGATGGATTTATTTCCAGGAGAATAAAACAGACCAACTGGCCTGACGCAGCCGTCAGGCCAGAAGATAAGGCGAAGCAGAACTTAGAGATGCAGCACGCGAGCCTTGATTTCCATGGTCTTGCCCACGTTCCAGAAGTTTTCACCGAGATAACCGCAGGTGCGGCGAGTAACATTCATCTTTGTCTGGTCTTTGTTGCCGCAGCAGGGGCACTCCCATTCCAAATCGTCATTGATGATGATCTCTCCGTCGTAGCCGCACACCTGGCAGTAGTCGCTTTTAGTGTTGAATTCGGCGTACTGGATGTTGTCGTAAATAAACCGCACGACATCCTTTAATGCGGTCAGGTTATGCCGCATGTTGGGAATTTCCACATAGCTGATGGCGCCGCCGGGAGACAGACGCTGGAATTGACTTTCAATGGAGAATTTGGTGAAAGCATCGATCTTTTCCCGCACATCTACGTGGTAGGAATTCGTATAGTATCCCTTGTCGGTAATGTCCTTCACATCGCCGAATTTTTCTTTATCAATGCGCGCAAAGCGATAGCAAAGACTTTCAGCGGGAGTTCCGTAAAGCGAGAAGCCAATGTTGGTCTTGTCTCTCCACTCATAGCACTTATCCCGTAGATAGGTCATCAGGCGAATGGCGAAGTCCTGCCCCACCGGATCTGTTTGACTGCAGCCCTTGACCAGTTTTGTCACTTCATAAATGCCGATATAACCAAGGGAAATGGTGGAATAACCGTCCATAAGATAGCGATCAATGGTTTCGCCGGACTTCAGGCGGGCAATAGCACCGTGTTGCCAATGTACCGGAGAGACATCGCTCTTTACACCCATTAAAGCGTTATGCCGGCACATGAGGGCTTCGTAACAAAGTTCCAACCGTTCATCCAAAAGAGTCCAGAACGCGTCTTCATTTTCCGGAACTTTGTGTCCGCCGTCACTGACAATCAGACCAATCTGGGGCAGATTGATGGAGCAGACGCCCTGATTGAAGCGGCCTTCGTACTTGTACTCTCCGGTTTCCGGATCGATCCAGTCGGTCAGGAAGCTGCGGCAGCCCATGGGGGAGAACACATTGCCCTGATGGGCCTCCCGCATGATTTTTGCGGAAATATAGTCGGGATACATCCGTTTTGCAGAGCACTTTACGGCCAGCTCGGTAATGTAATCGTATTTTCCACCGTTCAGGCAGTTGTTTTCGTCCAGTACATATACCAGCTTCGGGAAGGCAGGAGTGACGTAAACGCCGGCCGCATTCTTGATGCCTTCCAGGCGCTGACGGAGAATCTCTGCCACGATTTTTGCGTTTTCTTCCAGATAGGGGTCGTCATCCCGCAGGTAGAGAAACAGGGTGACAAAGGGAGACTGACCGTTAGTTGTCATCAAGGTGTTGATCTGGTATTGGATCGTCTGTACGCCGCTGCGCAGTTCGTCCTCGACTCGTTCTTCTACCAACCGGTTGATTACACTGGCAGGTGTATCACTGCCGCAGGTTTCACTGATCTTGCGGCGGAATTTATCTTTGGAGCGGCGGAGAAATTTGCCCAAATGGCTGATGTTGACACTTTGACCGCCGTACTGATTGGAGGCCACGTTGGCGATGATCTGGGTCATGACGTTGCAGGCAACCTGAAATCCCTTGGGGCTTTCAATCATCTTGCCGTTGATCATAGTGCCGTTATCCAGCATGTCGCCGATGTTGATGAGGCAGCAGTTGAAAATAGGCTGCACAAAGTAGTCCGCATCATGGAAGTGGAGAATGCCTTCATCATGTGCCTTGCTGATTTTTTCCGGCAGCAGCAGACGGCGGGTCAGGTCACGACTGACTTCACCGGCAATATAGTCCCGCTGGGTAGAGGCAATGACCGTGTTTTTGTTGGAGTTTTCTTCCGCAAGCTCCTTGTTTGTGTTGTGCAGCAGGGAGAGAATGGACTCATCTGTGGTGTTCTGCTTGCGAACCAGAGCACGGGTATAACGGTAGATGATGTAAGCCTTTGCAAGAGTGAATTTATCCAGCTCCATCAGTTGGTGTTCCACCATGTCCTGAATATCTTCTACCAGAAGACGGGGACGATTTTTGTCCCGTACAAAGGCAACAATGCCGTTGATCTGTTCGTCAGAAATGCGTTCCTCGGGATCGACAGCAAGGTTTGCCTTCTGAATGGCGCGATATATCTTTTCCGGATTGAAATCGACGGTGGTGCCGTCGCGCTTGATCACTTTCATAAACACTGATTCCTCTTTCTTTAAATAAATTCTGCTCTACTGTCTTCATCTCAATACAGGTGATATACATAACATGGTTACAATAATTAGTACGGCATTCTGTAAACTGCACTATATGTTGTGTACGATGCTTTGCTATCATAGCATTCCACCCGCGGCTTGTCCATAGGGGAGAAGGCAAAAAAATAACCAAAAATCCGACTGCATTTCCGCAAGGCACAGGGGACGATAAGATGCAAACCATTGCAGGAAAAGGATTTTTGCATGTCAAAAAAGCACGATGATTTCTGTGCATAGAAAAAGACAAAGTGTATGGCAGTGTGCGAAAATTGTAGAATAAAAGAAATGGGAACACAACATGTTGTTTTGATGCAGGACGATCACTGGCGGTTAGGATGAAATCATGGCGTTTGCTTCGAGTGCTTAACTTTAAAATGTGAGACTTTGCACATGCCTGAATTTTTTTACTTGGATAAGGCGGCTTGCCGTGTTATACTTTTGAGGTAAAATGCAGCTGTAATTTTGCGCATTTCAAACAGAGAATGACCGCACAAAATGAACGGACGGTTCGAAACCACCTGGAATTTTGCGGGGGAGGTATGTACCATGGCGACAGCGCCGCAAACATCAGAGAATTCATCAAATGTGAATTTCAAGGAGCTTACGGAACACATTCTGAGATCCTATTTGGATTGCTCATCGGAAGAAGATATGGAGATTTTTTCTCTGCTGGATGAAAGCCTGAGCGTGATAGGCACCGGAAAGCAGGAGTTTTTCCGAAATCTTCAGGAATTCTCCCAGGCCTTTGTATTCGATGTACAGCACCGGGAAAATGTACGCTTTCAATGGAAGAATTTCCGTATCGAAGAGCAGATTTTAGACGAAAACCATGTGCTTGTATATGGTTCGGTTCTAATCCTTGGATCCTTTGACAGCGGGTATGTTTGCGTCAATATGGATTCCAGATTCAGTGTTTTGTATGGCCTGGTGGACGGCAAATGGAAGGTGCTCCACATTCATCATTCTGTTCCGGATAAGGAGCAGATGGAAAACGAAGAATTTCCCCGCACGTTGGCGCAGCGAGTAGAAGAAACGCAGCACATGGTTATGGCTTTGACGACGGACTATGTTGCCGTCTATGCGGTCGAGCCGGAGGCAGATCGAGCTGGTTTTGTAAAACTTGACCGTGCGATCAGTGCGAAAATGAAGGAAATACCGGAAAGCTTTTGCTATTCACAGATGTTCCGCGCCTATGCAAACGGTCACATTTGTGAAGAGGACAGAGAAAGCTTCCTGAACGTTGTGTTGCCGGATGCATTGATTCAAACATTTCAGGACGGCAAGCAAAAGTTCGAATTGAATTATCGCGGGTTAAAAGACGGGAGAATGTGGCATTACAGCGGACTTTTCATCCGTGTCTCAAAACCCGGAGAAAAGCTGAAGCTGATTGCCGGTTTCAGAAATATCGAAGATATCGTTAATGTACAGAAACAGGCCAAAGAGAGAGAGGAGTCTCAGAAGAGAGAACTTACAAACAGCTATCAGAAGCTAGAGGAAATGCGGGATATCTTTGCAGCCTCCAAAATGGGAATCTGGAGCATGTATTTATTAGACGGTAAGGCACCCTCGATGGAAGCAGACGACCGGATGAAAGAATTGCTGGGGATTGCAGATCGGGAGCTGACGGAGGAAGAGGTGTATGACGCCTGGTTCTCCAATGTCACGCCGGGAGCGGTTCAAACGGTTTTGGACTGCGTGGAAAAAATGAAAAGCGGGGTTAGAGACGAGGTTACCTATCTTTGGAAACACCCGGTTCTGGGCGAAAGATATGTGCGCTGCGGAGGAACCGCAAAAAAGGTGGCAGACGGATTCGTGCTGCGGGGATATCACTATGATGTAGATGAAGCAATTCGTGCACAGAAGGAAAAGGACAAGGCTCTGGCGGAGCAGGTTGCAATCATTGAAACATTATCCAAAAGCTTCCGAAACGTTTTTGTTGCGAATTTAGATGATGGAACAGCCCGAGTGATCCGATTGGATAGCACCTACAAGGTGCAGGCAGTCCGCGATGTTGAGGGACAGGTATTTCCGTTTGATACGGTTGTAAAGCGGTGGGTGCGTGAAAATGTACATCCGGAAGATCAAAAGAAGGTTGCAGAAACATTAAGCACGGAAAAAATAAAAGCGTTATTTGATCAACAGGACGCATATGTAGGAACTTATCGCAACATAGAAGACGGCGTACTGCATCACTACCAGTATGAACTCAGGCGGATCGGGAAGACCCAAAATGTTGTGGCCGGGTTCCAGATTATTGACAACATCATTGAGGAACATCAGGAGCAGGAGAAGAAACAGAGAGAGCTGAAAGAAGCAAAACAGCGGGAAGAAAGGGAGCATGCAGAGGTCATTTCCTCCCTGTCAACAATTTATTCCACGATTTTCAGAGCGGAGCTGGATACGCATCACTATGAGGTGCTAACCAGTGTGACGCTGATGGGCGATCTGGCAGGCAGAAGCGGAAACTTTGACGACGTAAAGGAAAAAATCATTGCCGCCTTTATGGCACCGGAAATGAGAGCTCCGATGCGCGAATTTCTGAATTTTGACACGCTTTCAGACCGCCTTCAGAAGGTCAACACGGTGGTGACCGAATACAAGAATCCCGCCGGAAGATGGATGCAGGCGCGTTTTATTGTGAAACGAAGAGATGCGGAGGGAATCGTAAAGGAAGTGCTTTACGTTGCCCGGGATTATACGGACGAGAAGGAAAAGGAATTTGAGCAGAAGGAACAGCTTTCGCATGCGCTTGCAGCGGCACAGCAGGCCAACAAGGCAAAGTCCACCTTCCTCAGCAGTATGTCTCATGACATCCGCACCCCGATGAATGCCATTATTGGATTTACCGCGTTGGCGCAGACCCATATCAATAACCCGGAACAGGTTCAGGATTACCTTGCGAAAATCAATACTTCCAGCACACATCTGCTCAGCCTGATCAACGATATTCTGGACATGAGCCGAATTGAGAGCGGTACCGTCAAGCTGGAGGAAAAACCGGTACACATCCCGGATCTTCTGCATGATCTCAGGACGATGATACAGGGATTGATCAATTCGAAAAACCTGAATCTTTACGTGGATACGCAGGATGTTGTCCATGAAGATGTGATTACCGATAAGCTCCGGCTGAATCAGATTCTGCTGAATATCGTGAGCAATGCCATTAAGTTCACGCAGCCGAGCGGAGACATCATCATTCGGCTCATTGAGAAAGACAGCGGGATAAAAAACCACACGACCTACGAACTGTCCGTCAAAGACAATGGCATTGGTATGTCCCGGGAATTCCAGGAGCATATTTTTGAAACCTTCACCAGAGAGCACACCGCAACAGTGACCGGTATTCAGGGAACAGGTCTTGGTATGGCCATTACCAAAAATATTGTGGACATGATGGGCGGAGAGATCCGTGTGCAGAGCGAAGAAGGAAAAGGATCCCTGTTTACAGTGACGCTGAATCTGCGCCTTGCCGGCGAGTCGATGAAAAGCGAGCCGATACCGGAGCTGTTGGGAGCGCGGGCACTGGTGGTAGATGATGACCTCAACACCTGCAGAAGCGTGAGCAAGATGCTGCGGGACATCCAGATGCGTCCGGATTGGACTGCATCCGGCAGAGAAGCAATTATCCGTGCACAGGATGCCGCTGATATGAAGGACGAGTATAAGGTTTACATTATTGATTACCTGATGCCGGATATGAACGGCATTGAAACTGTGCGCAGGATACGAAAAGCGATCAGCGAGGATGTTCCGATTATTGTGCTTACGGCATATGACTGGGCAGATTTTGAACACGAGGCAAGAGAAGCCGGGGTTACGGCCTTTGTGTCGAAGCCGATTTTTATGTCTGAACTGCGGAATGTGCTGACCCAACCGGTGAGTCGGGAAGCAGAGGGAAAAGAAAATAAGGGAAAAGCACATGACTACAGCGGCAAGAGAATCCTTCTGGTTGAGGATAATGAGCTGAATCGCGAGATTGCTACTGCCATGCTGGAGGAAACCGGGGCGATCGTGGATGGCGTCAGCGATGGCGACGATGCCGTTGCGGCAATCAATGCGGCGCCGGCCGACAAGTACGATCTGATCCTGATGGATATTCAAATGCCGAGAATGGACGGATATACAGCAACGAAGGAAATCCGGACTCTGTCGGACAATAAAAAAGCCAATATTCCGATTGTCGCCATGACGGCAAATGCCTTTGAAGAAGACAAACAGAAGGCATTTGCGTCCGGCATGAACGGACACATCATCAAGCCGGTCAGCATAGAATCCATTGCGGAAGTGCTGGATGAGATTTTTGCTCAGAAGAAATGAGCGAATCGGTGTGATCCGGAATAATTCGAAACATGGAATGCGAGGTAACTATGAACGAAAAAGAAGTGGCAGAATTGCGGCGAAAATTGCGCCCGGACAAGAGCAATATTGCCTATATTCGGGGATGCTATGTCAATGAGCGGAAGGAAATTATCTCCCAGTTTAACGAACCGGTATCGATGATGCCGGTAGAGGACAGCGAGAAATACCTTTCTCTGTTTCGCAAGATACTGACAGGAACCATCGGCCGCAATCTGCTGGATTTATCATTTGAAACGCAGCAGGTGGTATCCGGAGAGGAACACAAATTGCTCATGGCGCTGCGGGATTCAAAACTGGAAGATGAAAATGCGGTGCAGGCGTTTTTCAGCCGGACCATTCAATCCCTGGATCTGGAGGGCAATTGTTTGATTCTGCTGACCTATAACACCTATGATGTCTATTATAAGGGCAAGGATGATGTGATTCAGGAGGACAGCTCCAGCGAGCAATTTCGTTATGTTCTCTGTGCAATTTGCCCTGTAAAGGAAACAAAACCATCGTTGAACTATATCAACCGGGAAAGCCGATTCCACATTCAGTCGGCGGGTCAAGTGGTTGGTATGCCGGAATTCGGCTTCCTGTTTCCGGCCTTTGATGATCGGGCGACCAATATCTATAATGCCCTGTACTACACAAAAAATGTGCAGGAAAACCATGCAAATTTTGTGGATGCTCTGTTTAAAACTCCGGTGCCGATGCCGGCAATGGTGCAGCGGGAGACCTTTCAGAATATATTGGGAGAAACACTGGAGGAAGAGTGCAGTCTGGATGTGATTCAATCCGTACAGGACCATTTGGGACAGATGATCGAGGTTTACAAGGAGAGCCGGGAAGTGGAACCGCTCACGATTTCCAAAAAAGGAATTCGAGCAATGCTGTCGGCCAGCGGCGTCAGTGAAGCTCATGCGGAAGCTTTTGAGGAACGCTTTGACGCGGAATTTGGAATCAATGCAGAGATCAATCCGATCAATTTGGTGGATACAAAACGGTTGGAAGTGAAAACTCCGGATGTGGTGATTCAGGTAAACCCGGAGCACAGCGAACTGGTGCAGACCAGAGTGATCAACGGGGCAAAATGTATCGTGATCAAGGTGAGCGAGGGAGTGGAAGTGAACGGCGTTCCGGTTCAGATTGCGGAAGAGAACGGGGACTAAGGCAAAAAAGGAGAATGAAAATGAACCGGTTGAGAATCCTGTTTCTGGCGGTACTTACAATTCTGCTAGGAGTCCTGTCCGGATGCAGTTCCTTTTCGGCGGCGGATCTGGTAAAGAATAATCTGGATTTGATCTATCTCGATCAGTATTCCGATGAGTATCTGAAGAAAGTGAATCTGGATAAGGCCCAGGCGGAACAGCAGTATCAGGAAGGACTTAATGTAGAGGCCGATGTTTTTGCAAATTTGTTTAATATCGAATTAGATTCCTGCGATGACGCGGTAAAAGAGAAAATTCTTGCGCTTTATCGCCAGATTTACAGCCACAGCAAATATGAGGTAGGCACGGAGAGCCGCAACGGCGATACTTACCTTGTTCAGCTGACCGTTTACCCGATTGACATTTTTGCAAAGGTCATAGAAGAGGATGTAGAAGAATTCGGAAACACGATGCAGTCCAGAGAAGCAGCAGGGGAGTTTGCGGATCTGACAGATGCAGAATTTGAGGCAGTGTGGGCACAAGCGGTGATCGATATGGTGTCCGGCCATCTGAACTCAATTGGCTATTTGGATGCCCAGACGATTTCTGTGCAGGTAGTTCAGGATGACGATGGAGCATACAGCATCGACAGCAGTGATTTTCAGCGTATTGACAGCTTGATGATTGCATACTAAGCGTACAAAAGCCGTTGGGTTTCTGTCGAAATGACGGAAATTCAGCGGCTTTTTAATGGAAATTTTACAGCGCATATCCGTTGTAATTGGCGGATATCCCTTGCAATTTAAAAGAAAATGCGCTACTCTTTAAACGTCGGTTTTGTGCCGAAATACTTGAATGAACAGGCGGGAATTGTTTATGAGCAAAGAATGGAAGCCGATTAAGGAAGGCAAGGTTCGCGAGATCTACGACAATGGTGACAGCCTTATCATGGTGGCTACCGACCGCATCAGCTGCTTTGATGTAATTTTACATAACACAGTATCTCACAAGGGCGCCGTGTTGACCCAAATGAGCAAGTTCTGGTTTAACCTGACAAAGGATATTCTGCCCAATCACATGATTTCAGTAGATCCTCAGGACATGCCGGAATTTTTCCGTGACAAGGCATATGCAGGCAAGAGCATGATGTGCCGCAAGCTTAAAATGCTGCCGATTGAGTGCATTGTGCGCGGCTATATTACCGGCAGCGGTTGGGCCAGCTATCAGAAAAACGGCACAGTCTGCGGCATTGAGTTGCCCGCCGGTTTGCAGGAAAGCGAAAAGCTGCCGGAACCGATTTATACGCCCAGCACAAAAGCGGAAATCGGCGATCACGACGAGAATATCTCTTTTGAGCAGAGCGTGGAATATCTGGAACAGCGCTTCCCGGGAAAAGGCGCAGAGTATGCGGCGAAGCTGCGGGATTACACGATTGCATTGTATAAAAAATGCGCAGAATATGCCTTAAGTCGGGGCATTATCATCGCAGATACGAAGTTTGAGTTTGGTCTGGACGAGGATGGGAATATGGTTTTGGGCGATGAGATGCTCACTCCGGATTCTTCCCGCTTCTGGCCTGCAGAGGGATATGAGGCCGGGCACAGCCAGCCTTCCTTTGATAAGCAGTTTGCCCGTGATTGGCTGACCGCAAATCCCGGCAATGACTGGACACTGCCGCAGGAAATTGTGGATAAAACCATTGAGAAGTACCTGCAGAGCTATCGGATGATCACCGGTGAAGAATTGAAGTTTTAAACCGAACAGTTGACATAAGAAGTGACTGCCCTGCGGCTGTAATGCCTGCAGGGCAGTCACTTCTTCACGAAAACTTAACATAAATTTCATGGATTATCTACTTGTTTTCCAAGCGGAATGTGGTAGAATAAAGCCAGATCAGAGGAAAGGAGTGTGATAATAATGACCATGATCGATCTGGACGAACTGCTCTATGGTGACGATTGGCACGAGAGCGAGCGCTAAAAAAAGAGGAAACTGCATCATTCAGTTGAAAACTGATCGCGCTGTTTGCGTCCGATTCGTCCGCGGGGGAGATGAATTCGGCGCTCTTTTTTTATCCGTTCACAGAATCCGCAGGGTTCTTTTATCAATAAAAGGCGGCCGCAGCATGTATTTTGTGCTGCGGCCGCTTTGTGATTTATTCTGTGATATGTACGTGATTGTTAATGTGATCCATGCAATAACAATAGTATCCAACGCATTTTGAGCAGTAGCGGAATTCCAGATTGGGATAATCGGTGTCCGTTCGTCCGCAGACAGCACACTTGTGGATGTAACCATTTTTGTCCCGCTTTGCCTGAGCGGCCCGCTGAAAATTCACTGTCGTGCGGCCGGCACTGCGCTTCTGGCGGCGGATAAAATACATCAGCTCATTCCAGAAGAAAATCAAATAGTTGAGCAGGCTGACTACAATCAGCAAAGCGGTACCAAACTGGAAGCGGATGAGGGCAAAAACCAGACTGAGACCGATTAAAGCGGCATCAATCCAGGCCAACCACTTGGCCTTAACCGGAATAATAAACATGAGCAGAAAACGGAGGTTGGGATACAGGGTGGCAAAAGCCAGAAACAGAGACAGGTTCAGGTAGGTTGTATTAGTTTGACCGTAGATAAATCCTACAACAATAGCCATCAGCACTCCGGTGCCATAGTAAATGGTAAACTTGCCGGCGCCCCATTCCCGTTCCAGATTGCTGCCGATAAACCAGTAAAAATACATAGACAGCGCAAACATCAGCATGCTTGAACCGACATTGGAAACAAATAGAAACGTGACAATGCGCCAGATTTGTCCGTGCAGGATATAATAGCGGCTGAAACGCAGCATAGGGGATAAGCTGCTGCCGCTGACCATATCCATTAAGTAAACGATGCAATTGCCGATGACCAGAATGAGCATCAGGTTGTTGATGCCAAAACGGGGATGTTTATAGCAAAAGCGGTCGATCTTGTCGCTGAGAGATTTCACGAATAACTTACCTCCAGGATTTAAATGTGATTGGGACGATTGGAATTTTTATCGCCGTAGGAGGATTGGAGCTGACGGATTCGATCCTGTGCAGAAGCCAGTTCCTGCTGGAGTTGCTGCAGCTTGCGTTTGCTGCGGATTAACAGGACAATGCACACAACCAGTGCGATGGGGACAACCAGCAAAAAGAAGAGAATGATCCCGTCAAACAGATCCATATTTTTACCTCCGACTGTTGATTCCTATTGTACCTGCTTCGAGGGAAAAAGTTTCGAACAGAATGTAAACTTTTCCGGCGGCTATTATACCACAACTCCCTCTGGAAGAACAGAAGAAAAAATGTTATAATCGGCGAAAAGTGAGGCGATGCGTGTGGGGGAAAATGGACGAAAGGCGGCGTTGTGCGGTTTATTGGCGGCGCTTGGTATTGTGATTCTGCTTTTGGCAGGCTGGGTTGGTGTGGGAACCTATATCGGTCCCGTGCTGGCTGGACTGCTTCTCATTCCAATCGAAAGGAAATACGGCACGAAAACAGCGCTTACTCTGTGGGCGGCGATTGGTTTGCTCAGTTTGTTTTTGGTAATGGATACAGAGGAAACGCTGATGTACCTTGTTTTTTGGGGCTGGTATCCGGCCCTTCGCCCAAAGTTAGAGAAATTGCAAAAGGGGTTTCGATGGCTGGCGAAAGAATTGATCTTTAACGTAGCAATTGCAACGGTGGAACTGCTGATGCTTTTCGTTTTAGCACCGGAGTCTGAGACTTGGACGATGTTGCTGATCTTGCTTCTGCTTTTCAACCTTACATTTCTTGTATACGATCGCGCACTGCCGAGAGTGGAAGATTTAGTGCGGAAACGAACGCGCTTGTGGTAAAAGAATGGATCGGGCGCCGACCGGCACCCGATCCATTTTCATTTTTCCGGACTTGCTTCAATCCCACGAATGAACATATCAGCAATGGTATCAATAAAAGAATCCTCATCCACGTCCCGGGGGATGCCACGAATGGTATCATAAAAAATAGTGTAGGAAGTCAGTGAGCCGAAGAAAGCAGTGGTGGCCACATTGATGTCGAGGTCACTGCGTACAGTCCCCTCCCGTTGCAGACGGGCGAGAAACTCAGAAAAATTGCGGCGCGCAGTGCAGAAGCTCTTTTCATAGTAGGCTGCGCCGAACTCGGGGAATTTGTGTGAATCACGAATCACGCTGCCCAAAAAAGCGGCGCGATCCGGGTCGCGGGAAATTGCCATATAGCTTTCGGCCACGTTGTGTATGGCTTTTTTCCAGTCGGCGCAGTTGGCACCTTCTACAACGTCATCGGGCGGAATGGCATGGGTATAAAGCTGCAGAACCTGAAAGAACAGGTCTTCCTTACTGGAACAATATTGATACAGAGCTGCTTTGGAAAAGCCGATTTCCCGGGCAATATCATCCATGGTAGTGTCTTCAAAGCCGCGTTCACCAAAAAGCGTCAGAGCGACGCGGGTAATTTCTTCTTTTCGGCGATCAAACTCCGGGCGAATTTGAGCGACTTCCGGAATGTTAAGGGCGTTAAACAGCTGTTTTTTTCCGTCAAAGTACAGATATATCGTCGAGGGAGAGATATTGGCCTCGTTGGCAATGTCGATAATTTTGGTTTCGGAGTAGCCCTTACGCAAAAAAACCGCCGTGGCGGCGGCTTCGATCTTTGCTTTTAGGCCCGCTTTCCTGCGTTCATTATTCATGCTGGATGGGGCTCCTTTCCGTCTTGTTTGACTGCTTCTACCTATAAGTAAACCACATAATGGGAACACTGTCAAATAAAATAGAAAAAAATATGCTTACTTGGTAGCAAAATATTCATCGCTGTGTTATTATGAATTCAACAAAACAGGAAAGAAGGAACCGGGATGGACAAGCAAATAGAGCAACTTCAGCAGTGGGTTGACGAGTCCAACCGCATTGTTTTCTTTGGCGGAGCCGGTGTATCAACGGAAAGCGGAATACCGGATTTTCGCAGTGTGGACGGACTGTATCATCAGCAGTATTCTGAACCGCCGGAGACTATTTTGAGCCATGATTATTTCATGGATCATACGGAGGAATTTTATCGTTTCTACCGTAATAAAATGCTGTTTCCCAAAGCCGCGCCGAACCCGGCTCATCAGAAGCTGGCAGAGTTGGAGCAGGCGGGAAAATTGACTGCTGTGGTAACGCAGAATATTGACGGGTTGCATCAAAAGGCGGGCAGTAAGCGGGTGTATGAACTGCATGGAGCTGTAAGCCGCAATTTCTGCATGCGCTGCCATAAAGCTTATGCGTTCGAAGAGGTTATGGCGCAGGAAGGAGTGCCTCACTGCACCTGCGGAGGAACGATCAAGCCGGATGTGGTTCTGTACGGAGAATGCCTGGATAACGATACGGTAAACGGAGCGATACGGGCGATTCGAGAGGCAGACCTGCTGATTGTTGGAGGCACATCTTTGGTAGTATACCCTGCGGCTGGCTTGATCAATTACTACAAGGGGAATCGTCTGGTGTTGATCAATCTTCAGCCTACATCGGCGGATGAAATTGCCAACCTTGCGATTCATGATAAAGTCGGCGAGGTGCTGGATCAAATTGTTGTCAAATAAAAAGCGAGCGTGCTGAGTCAGCACGCTCGCTTTCTGCTTAATCTACATCCCAGTCGGCGTAATCGTCATACTCCGGCGGAAATTCATTATAACCCTTTTTGTGATTTGTCAGTTCGCGCAGATAATCCAACATACCAACGATCGCACAGAACAGTGCGGCAATGGCCACACAGACGGTCAAAATCTGAGTAACCGTGCGCAGTGTGAACTTCTTCATAATGTTCCTCCTTCAGGGCATTGCTCTTCCTCTGCAGTTTACTCGTTTTTGGGGATGATTGCAATACTTTTTGCAAATTTAACTCCTAGATCCTTCGTTGTCGTAATGTTGCTGCATCATGGTGCGAATCTTTTTGTTGAAAAATGGCTCCGGAGAGCGGCCGATGGCTTGTTGATAACGTTCAAATACCTCTTTTGCCAGAGACACGCGTTGGCGGCTGGAGTCACAGCGCAGATAGCGAGGATTCAAATCGCCCAGCCGTACCCGATCAAGACCGTCCGAGTCTTTTAGTAATTGCGTAAGATGGGCGGCCCGCTTGTGATCTGACGGGGCATAAAGCGGGAGAATCTGTTCGAAATCTGAATCGTGGCGGGAGTGGACATCGACAGCCGTTTGCATCAGCTTTAATTCTTCTCCTTGACGTCCGGTGAGTTCCGATAATCTCTGGGCAGAGCGATGGCCGTGATAGGGATCGAGGGAGTCGTCCAAACGACCGACATCATGGTAGGAGCAGCATTCCAGCAGCAACTGGGTGTCAATGGGGGAGATATGTTCTTCCATGGCACAGAAGCCACCCTGCAGAATGGTACGCTCGATGTGGCCAAGACCGTGCATTTCGCTGACAAACAGGACGTCCTGATTTAAATTTTTAAACGTTTCCAGGAGCATAGGATAAAGATCCCATTGCTGTAAACGATCAAAATTGGGTTGAAACCTGCCCCAGTTTCCCTGATCCAACAGCTGCAGCATAGGACTGTTTGTCATGTCAGCACCCCCTATTAGGATAATCTTATTATAGCCTTCTCCGGCCGGACAATCAAGGCAATTGCTAATGTGTGGGGACAGAAGAAAAAGGCGGGGCTGTTGTAACTTAACAGCCCCGTTTTCCTCTTACAGAGTCTTTAGAATTGCGCCTTTATCAGCGGAAGTAACCAGACTTGCATAGCGAGCCAGATAGCCGGTTTTTACCTTGGGCTCCGGCATGACCAGCTTCCCGCGGCGGTCTGCCAAGACGTCGTCGCTTACTTCCAGATGAATGGAATGAGCAGGAATGTCAATGGAGATGGTGTCGCCTTCCTCTACAAGGCCAATGTTGCCGCCGGCAGCCGCCTCGGGGGAGACGTGGCCGATTGCGGCACCACGGGTAGCGCCGGAGAAACGGCCATCGGTGATCAGAGCTACGCTTTCACCCAGTCCCATGCCGCAAATGGCAGAAGTGGGATTGAGCATTTCGCGCATGCCGGGACCGCCCTTGGGACCTTCGTAGCGAATGACGACTACGTCGCCCGGCTTAATGCCGCCGGCATAAATGACGGCAATGGCTTCTTCCTCGGAATTAAACACGCGAGCGGGGCCGGAGTGCTGCATCATCTCGGGGGCAACGGCAGACTGCTTTACAACGCAGCCGTTGGGAGCCAGATTGCCGAACAAGACTGCGATGCCGCCGGTTGCCATATAAGGATTGTCAATCGGACGAATGATCTCCGGATTCAGATTCTTTGCATCGGCAATATTTTCACCCACTGTTTTGCCGGTGCAGGTAATGAGGTCCGTGCGGATGAGACCGGCGTCTGCCAGCTCCTTCATAACAGCGTATACGCCGCCGGCACGGTCCAGATCTTCCATGAAGGTGGGACCGGCAGGAGCAAGATGACAGAGATTTGGCGTTTTGGCGTTGGCTTCGTTGACCATATTCAGGTCGATGTCGATGCCACATTCGTGGGCAATTGCAGGCAGGTGAAGCATGGTGTTTGTGCTGCAGCCCAATGCCATATCGATGATTTCAGCGTTGTGGAAAGCCTCGGCAGTCATAATGTCGCGGGGACGGATGTCCTGCTTCAGCAGCTCCATGATCTGCATGCCGGCCTGTTTTGCCAGACGGATGCGGGCGGAATAGGGAGCGGGAATAGTGCCGTTGCCCCGCAGACCCATGCCAATGGCTTCCGTCAGGCAGTTCATGGAGTTAGCGGTGTACATACCGGAGCAGCTGCCGCAGGAGGGGCAGGCGTTCTCAATGTATTCTTCCACACCGTTTTCATCCAGCGTGCCGGCGTGATAAGCGCCAACCGCCTCAAACATGTCGCTCAGGCAGGTGCGTTTACCGTTGGAGAGATGGCCTGCCAACATGGGACCGCCGGAAACGAAAATGGTGGGTACATTGATTCGTGCGGCTGCCATCAGTAAGCCGGGCACGTTTTTGTCGCAGTTGGGGATCATGACCAGGGCATCGAACTGATGGGCGATCGCCATGCACTCGGTGGAATCGGCGATTAAGTCACGGGTGACAAGAGAATACTTCATGCCCACGTGACCCATGGCGATACCGTCGCAAACTGCAATCGCAGGGAATTCGATGGGTGTGCCGCCGGCCATTCGAACACCGGCTTTGACCGCCTCAGAGATCTTGTCCAGATTCATGTGACCCGGGACAATTTCGTTTTTGGAACAGACGATACCCACCAGCGGGCGTGCCTGTTCTTCCGGTGTCAGGCCAAGTGCAGCAAACAGAGAGCGATTGGGAGCACGGTCGACACCTTTGGTGACGTTATCAGAAAGCATAGGGATAACCTCCATACATTTATTTTGTTTGCGAGAGACAGACAAAAACGTTGGTTCCGTTGGTTCAACCAGCGCTTTTGTCCAACTCCCCGAAAAATCCCCGGCCGAGCGGGTACAGCCCGCCCGTCGGGGATGAATTGCGGAAAGATAAGAATTACTTGGAGGCGGCGTCCAGATCGGCGTCACCGGTTCCGTTGTTCTTCCACAGCATGTTGTTGCGGAGATACTCACCAACGGTCTCCATGGGGTGCTTAGCCAGGGCAGCACGCTTGGAGTTGAAGAAGGTACGACCGTTCTTGTTCTCAGCGATCCAACGGCCGGCGAAGGAGCCGTCCTGAATGTCGGACAGGACTGCACGCATGTTGGCCTTGACCTGCTCATGGTCGATCACGCGGGGACCGGAGACATACTCGCCGTACTCAGCGGTATCGGAGATAGAGTAGTTCATAGCAGCCACGCCGCCCTTGTTGATCAGATCGATGATCAGCTTCATCTCATGGCAGACCTCGAAGTAAGCGTTCTCGGGAGCATAGCCGGCCTCGCATAGAGTTTCAAAGCCGCACTGCATCAGGTCGACAACGCCGCCGCAGAGAACGGTCTGTTCACCGAACAGGTCGGTCTCGGTCTCAATGTCCATAGTGGTCTCCATGATGCCGGCACGAGCACCGCCGATGCCGGCGATGTAAGCCAGAGCGATGTTCTTGCAGTTGCCGGTGGCATCCTGCTCAACAGCGATCAGGCAAGGCACACCCTGACCGATGACGTACTGACCGCGCACGGTGTGACCGGGGCCCTTAGGAGCAGCCATGAACACATCGATGTCAGCGGGAGGAACGATCTGCTTGTAGCGGATGTTGAAACCATGAGCAAAGGCCAGAGCGTTGCCGGCTTCCAGATTGGGAGCGACAGACTCTTTGTAGATGTCGGCAGCGCGCTCGTCGTTGACCAGCATCATGATAATGTCGGCCTTCTTGGCAGCCTCGGCAACGCTGTAAACCTCGAAGCCGTCCTTGGTAGCCTTGTCCCAGCTCTTACCGGGACGCAGACCGATGATGACATTGCAGCCGGAGTCGCGCAGGTTCATTGCGTGCGCATGACCCTGGGAGCCGTAGCCGATGACGGCAATGGTCTTACCGTCCAGATAGCTCAGATCGCAATCCTGAGCGTAATACATTTTTGCGTTCATTTCGTAGCAACTCATGTCCATAATGAAAATCTCCTTTTTTCATCTTGCGGACTGCTCTTTTCAGAAGAACAGTCGGTTGAACAGATTTTATATAAGCAGCATCTCTATTTTAGAAGATGTTCTTACCGTAGTCAAATTCGCCCTTTTCCTTTGTGTCCTCATCAATGGTGTACTGACCGCGCTCCAGAGCCACCATGCCGGTGCGTGCAAGCTCAAGAATGCCAAATTCCTGCAGCAGGTTCTGGATTGCCATAGCCTTGGTCTCATCACCGATGAGGGCAATGGTCAGGCTGCCTTTCGCCACATCAATGATGGAGGCGCGGAAGATGTTGGCAATCTGAATGACCTCGTTGCGCACATCCCGGGAAGCGGCAGATACCTTGATCAGCACCAACTCACGGCGGATGGAATGGCCGGGTGTCAGTTCCTTTACGGAATGAACCGGGAACAGCTTTCGCAGCTGATTGCACAGCTGAAGCGCCTGGCCTTCATCTGCCATAACCTCGATGGTGATACGGGACACGTCCGGCTCATCCGTTGTGCCAACGGCGAGGGACTCGATATTATACCCCTTGCGGGTGAAGAGACGGGAGACCTGGGACAGAACGCCGGCCTCGTTGTCCACCAACACAGAGAGGGTGTGACGGGTCACATTTTCGCTCATGTTCTTAGCCTCCTTCTTAATCCAGCAGGAACTTGGTGGCAGGATCGCCGCCGTTGACCATGGGATGGACCTTGGCGTCCTTGTCGATCATGCAATCAATGACTGCACCGCGTCCGCCGTCCAGGGCTGCCTGGAAGGCGGCCTCAAACTCGCTTTGATTTGTCACGCGGTAGCCGGGAAGACCATAGGCTTCTGCCAGTTTTACAAAATCGGGGCCACGATCCAAATCGGTCTGGGAATAGCGTTTGTCATAGATGAGTGTTTGCCATTGACGAACCATGCCGAGGGTGCGATTGTCGAAGATGCAGACAATCACCGGAAGACCATAATGCTCCATGGTAGACAATTCGTGGCAATTCATGCGGAAGCAACCGTCTCCGGTGGTGAGAACGACCGGATATTCCGGACAGCCGATGGCGGCACCCATGGCAGCGCCAAGGCCAAAACCCATAGTGCCCAGACCGCCGGAGGTCAGCAACTGACCGGGGCGATTGAAATGGTAGTACTGAGCAGACCACATTTGATGCTGTCCCACATCGGTGGCAATGATGGCCTGAGCATCCGTCAGCTTTGTGATAGACTCAAGAATTTCGTTCGGTGCCAGTTTCTCCGGGTCATGGGGAAGAACCGGTTCCTTTAAATTAAGAATCTTGTCCGACCACTCCGGGTATTCATGGGGCTTCAGTTTTCTGTTCAGCAGTTCCAGCACGCGGCGGGCATCGCCGACGATATGATGATCCGTAATGACGTTTTTGTCAATCTCGGAGCGATCAATGTCGATGTGCACAATCTTTGCCTGTTTGGCAAAGGTGGCGGGGCTGGTGGCAACACGGTCAGAGAAACGACAGCCAATGGCAATCAGCAGATCACACTGTGCAGAGGCGATGTTGGAGGCGTGGTTTCCGTGCATGCCGATCATGCCAGTGAACTGAGGATCGTTACCGGGGCAGGCACCTCCGCCCATGATGGTGGAGGCTACGGGGCAATTCAGCGTGTGATAGAACTTTCGGAATTCTTCCACAGCACCCTTGGAACGGATGACACCGCCGCCCACCAGAATAAGGGGACGCTCTGCTACTTCAATCATATCCAGCAGTTTGTCCAAATCAGCCAGATCCGGATCCGGCGTTTTCAGCTCATGCTCGGTGCGGTGGAGCAGGCTGGCGATACGGCCGGTTTTGTAATGCTCGCTGAGGGGCAGGGGTTCGTAGTCCGTATAAGTGGCAGTGACGTTTTTCAGAATGTCAATATGAACCGGACCGGGACGACCGGAGCGGGCAATAGCAAAGGCCTCACGAACCACATCAGCCAGCTTGTCGGCATCTTTCACCAAAAAGTTGCACTTGGTAATGGGCATCGTAATTCCGGTGATATCAACCTCCTGGAAGGAGTCCTTGCCAATGAGGTTTTCTGTCACGTTACAGGTGATGAATACCACAGGGGAGGAGTCCAGGTAAGCAGTGGCGATACCGGTGACCAGATTGGTTGCTCCGGGGCCGCTGGTGGCAAAGCAAACGCCGACCTTGCCGGTAGCGCGCGCATAACCGTCGGCGGCATGAGATGCGCCCTGTTCGTGGGAGGTCAGGATGTGACGAATCTTTTTGTTGTAGCCATGCAGCTCAAATTCATCATAGATGTTCAGAATGGTGCCGCCGGGATAGCCGAAGACAGTGTCCACGCCCTGCTCCAGCAGGCATTCCATCAGAACTTGGGATGCAGTCATTCTCATGGGATGATTTCCTCCTTTGGAAGTAGTTAATAGCCGGCAGCGGACGGGCCCGGCGGAATACAAAAAATGCTCCGTCCAGCAAATAGGACGAAGCACTGACTCCGTGGTACCACCTAAATTCGCACATAACTAAAATATGTACGCACTCGTGACCCCGATAACGGTGGGTTAGTCCGTTCCTCCCTACTGCCCGAAAAAAACGGGGTTCAAAAGGACTGCTCACGGGTGACGTTCGGCGTCTGTGTCCTGATAGACGCTTTCAGCACCCGCGCCCTCTCTGCATCACAACACAGCCCTACTCTTCCGCTCATCGCTTTTAATTGTATGCTACTAATGATACTAATTTGATCTGTTTTTGTCAATATCTAAACAACAGAAAAAACGGTTTCCATATCCCATGGTTTTCTGTGCAAAATTTAAGGATTCCTTCGAAAAATCTTGACCTGGTTACGGTATTGTTGGTATACTGCGCTCAAGGTTAACTTTGTAGGGAAGGTGCAAATGGATCATGGCCAGGATGAATGCGTATGTGTGCAGAATTTGCGGATATACATATGAGGGAGAAACACCGTTGGAAAAATGCCCGCTTTGCAATACGGAAGGAAGCTTTGCAGAGGGAGTTGCAATGCAGAAAATGGAGAAACTGCAGATAACAGAGCCATCAGAAGAATTACTCCGTCAGCAGGCGACAGAGTTGATCCGGCAACGCAAGGAAACGGAAGAGCAGGCAAATGTGCTGGATAAAGCGGAATGTGAAAAGATGAAAAACATATAAATAAATGAAGTGACCGGCATCAGTCGGTCACTTCATTTTTTCTCTTAAGGGTCTTTTCTCGCCGCAGCACCAACCGAACTCCGTAAAGGAGAGCAACAGAGACCACAGACAGTAGGATTTCCAGAGCGGAATTGCTGCCGATTATCATGTGACGGGCAACGAGGAACACCAATACTTCAATCACATTCTCTGCGCTGGGCTTGCACAGCATTTTTATGAATTCAATTCCAACCACGATATTGAATATATCTTCCAGAAACAACAAAAATGTACCGGTGTCCCCGGACTTGGTGAGCAGAGCAGCGCCCTCGGGGATATAGAGAATTAGGGAAACGATGAGCCCGATGCCCACGGCAACTGCCAACAGCAGTTCCAGCATATCGCAGCCCTTTTGAATAAGATTTCGTGCTTTTTCCCGCATACATCTGCCTCCCGATATAAGATCTGTTTCTATCTATTGTACAAGAGCAGGAGACATGCCGTCAATCAAAAGAAAATTTTTCATGACACAACTCTGTGACATCTTTAGGAACACTCTGCAACGCAGGAACGTTAGGATGACCTCAGAACAAAAGCGTAAGACCGGAGGGAAAGACTATGTGTGAGTTGCGGGTGGTCAAACAGGCACTGCACCACAACATCCGACTGGTGCGTCGGCTGGCGGGGAATGCGGAGGTCATCGGTGTAGTGAAAGGGAACGGCTATGGTCTTGGATTATTGGAACTGGCAGAACATTTGACGGATTACGGAGTGCGGTATCTGGCTGTGAGCGAACTGGAGGACGCGCTCTTGCTGAAACGAAACGGCATCTCCGCAGAGATCATGTTGTTGACACCCCTCTATGAGCCGAAGGAACTGGAGCAGGCGCTGTGTACCGGAATTATCCTTTGCATTGACACAGATATCGGCGCAAATGCGGCAGAGATAGTAGCAAAACGCCTTGGAATTGCGGGCAGGGCACAGCTTTGTGTGGATACCGGCTTTGGGCGATATGGATTCAACTGCTGCGATGCCCAGACGGTGGTGAAGGCAGTTCAAAAACTGAAACAAATCCGAATTGTAGGGACTTATTCACACCTGAGTCAGGCTTGTGCAAATGACAGTAGATTCACTATGGAGCAATATCTGCGATTTGTTCAATTCTGCGGCGAGCTGGAGAAAAGCGGAGTTTCCGTTGGTCTGCGGCATTTGGCGGACAGTTATGCCATGCTCCGCTACCCCAAACTGCGGATGGATGGAGTACGAATTGGTTCTGCCTTTCTGGGACGATTGCCCTTTGCAGATCAGTGGGGATTTGAACGTATCGGAACGCTGTCGGCTAAGGTGCGGGAAGTGCGGACACTTCCGCCCGGGAGCAGAGTGGGCTATGGCGGAACGGTTATTACAAAAGACGTTACCCAAATCGCAGTCATAGACGCAGGATATACGCATGGCTTGGGAGTCGTGCGGGAAAAGGCAAGCTCGTGCGGAATCAAGGCATCCATACAGCTTCTGCGCAGCCGATGGAACAGGAAGAAAACACCGCAAAGAGACACATTCAGATTTCCTGTGCTGGGACCGGTTGGGATGTGCTCCACTGTGCTGGATGTCACCGGCAGCGAGGTGCATGTGGGCGACCGCATAGAGCTGTCTGTAAATCCTTTGCTGGTAAATCCGATGATTCCGAGGCGTTATGTCTGAGAGGACAGCGCCAGAAGGAGATACATTTTCACATCGGAGCGCTGCAAATTGCAGTGCAGCAGGTCCTCAACGCGGTGGATTTTGTAATGTACCGTGTTGCGGTGAATATACATTTTGTCTGCAATGTCGTTAATGTGTCCGTCGCAGGAAAGATAGTTGCAGATGAAATCAACGTAATCGGTGCCGTTGGCAGCATCATAGGATACCAAGGGGAGAAGGTAGGTTTCCCGAAGCTGTCTCATCAGAGGGTTTCCGGCCAAAGCGCTGGCGATTTGTTCGGTTTCGAGGGAACAGTGCTCCTGTAATTCGATTTGAGCAGCGGTGGAGATGGCGTGTTGCATCCAATGAACCTCCTAACAAAATACAAAATAAAAAAGAGCAAGGACGCTTTCCTTCGTCGGAAGCGTCCTTGCTCTTTAATAATGTTATTGTATAGGATGATTGCACAAAAGACAATATGAATTTTTCACAAATATCAACGAAAGAAGAAGCAGCTTATCCATGCGGTCATCCAACCGAGAGAGAGCGAAATTTGCTGTAAGCCGGCGACTTCATAGTCCGGGTGTTCTGCTTTCCAACGGTCATATTGTCGAGTCAGGTGCTTTGATTTCTGCTTTTTGCCAAGGCCAAAGTCGGTGCAGGAGTCCATCATCATACCTAACCGGTAGGGCTTTCCGCCGGGCGCATCTGTCCAGTGTACAGTAACTTCTGTTACAGTAGGAACAAGTGTTCCGGCCAGAAGCGTACTGCCGAGGGTAAAATCCGCGCTTTGAATGGTTCGATTGCCACCAGTGAGCCAGGTGTTGATCGCTTCAGCGGCCCGATCATAGGTTGTGGTTTCAGGAAAAGAAAAACATTTTCTATTTTCAGATGAGGCAGAGCAAGAGTGTTCCTCACAGGAAACAGGACTGGGTACAATCTCCCGTCCGCAATGGGGGCAAAAACGGGAGTCTTCAGGAATTTTTTCACCACAGATGCGGCAGTACATGGCACTTTCCTCCGTTCAAAGCGGGTATCTTGGCAGAATCATATCATATATTCTCAGTATAACATAGAAAGGCAACTTGTGCTATTGCACGGGGTGGGGAATGATGCTAAAATAAATCCCATCACAAATAAAGGAGAACATACGGCATGACGGTTATTCCGGAGCACTATCATTCTCAGCTCGCACTTTACGATACGCAGCGGGCAATTGAGCGAATTAAACATATTTTTCTAGCCAAGCTATGCGCAGCACTTCACCTTGTGCGCGTGACTGCACCGCTGGTGGTTGATCCGACGATGGGTATTAACGACAATTTAAACGGCGTTGAGCGTCCGGTTCGGTTTGATGTACCTGCAGTTGGCAAAGACGCCGAGGTGGTTCACTCTCTGGCAAAGTGGAAGCGGTTGGCATTGCATACCTATGATTTTCAGGTGGGCAAGGGTCTGGTTGCGGACATGAACGCAATCCGCCGGGACGAAGAACTGGATAATCTTCATTCCATCTATGTGGACCAGTGGGATTGGGAAAAAGTAATCGCCTTGGAAGATCGCACAGAGCAATTTCTGGAGAACACGGTTCGGCGCATTGTGACAGCGATTTGCGGCACATTAGACGAACTGAAGTGGCAGTATCCGGAGTTAGAGACGGAGTTATGCAGAGAAGTTACCTTTGTTACGACGCAGGAACTGGAGGACAGGTATCCGAACCTGACACCGCGGGAACGGGAAAATCGGTTCGTAAAGGAACACAAAACCGTTTTTCTGCGCAACATCGGCGGTGCACTTCGCAGTGGAAAACCGCATGACGGACGGGCGCCGGACTATGATGATTGGATGCTGAATGGCGATTTGTTCTTTTGGGATGAGGTATTGAACTGCGCCTTGGAAGTGAGCAGTATGGGCGTTCGAGTCAGTCCGGAATCGCTGGATCGACAGTTGACGATTGCCGGTTGTGATGATCGCCGTGAATTGCCGTTCCATAAGATGCTGCTCAACGGTGAGTTGCCCTACACCATTGGCGGTGGCATTGGTCAGAGCCGCCTATGCATGCTGCTGTTGGGAAAGGCACATATCGGCGAAGTGCAGTCCTCCTTGTGGGATCCGCAAACACTGGAAGCCTGCAAAAAGGCGGACGTTACATTGCTGTAAAATTATAAATTTTATAGGTAAACGAATGAGCGTGGTTATTTTAACCGCGCTCATTGTTTTATTTCATATTTCCTTACAGACACGAGGGTAGAATTGGATGTATAACCGCAGGCGAGTAATGGGAGAAAGGAAAGCTCGATGCTTCCGAATCTGATTCAAAAAGGCGATCAGAGTGCGTTCTTCTGCTGGGGAGAGCGGTGCGCCTCTATAAGCGAACTTTAGTGTGCTGGTGTGCTGCGTCACCGTTGTCACCGGCAGCTGCCTGCGCTACGATAAATTGTCTGTGCGGAACTGTTGAATAGCGGCCAGCGTTTTTTGATAGCTGGCATCCAGTGCGGCAAGTGCTGCAGAGATATCCTGCGGCATGCCGTCCCGCAGAAGCTCGGTGAGTTGACTGCTGGCAGAGCAGAGCTCTGTCATACCGAGGTTCGAGGCAACGCCTTTTATCGTGTGAGCGGCGCGAAAAGCATCTTTTGTGCGTTTTTCCTCCAACGCAGAGTGGAGCTGAGACCAGTCAGTGCTGTCAGCAAAGCGCAGGATAAACTTTTGAATAAACGTTTCACTGCGCAGTCGACCGACCACATCGGCATAATCCCCGCCCATGGCGCTGTAACATTCCTCTAAAGTCATTATGATCCACCTCACATAACAATCTTTATTTCTGCATTACCTGACCGACAAAACCGATTCGTTTTGGCGGTTCGTCTGCGGTCCAAAGGCCACGAAACCACAATGTATATTCCTGCTCCGGCTGCGCATGCAAATGCAGCACACAGGTGTAAGTCTGATCGGAATTTTCCGGAGAAATTGTCTGCATTATCTTGTTGATTGCCTGCAGATCTTCGCTGGAAATTGCCCGGTGTAATTCTTCGCTGGTATACGGGTCAAAGGTGGAAGAGGCCAGCGAGAGTTGGCGAATGCCCTCTGTGTTGAAAGTGAGAAGAGGCGGGGTTGCCGTGAAATCAAATTGGATCAGATGGTTGATACTGGAGAAGAAGTGAGTCCGCTGCCGCTCCAATTGAAAGGATTGAAATACCTGCTCCGAAGCAGAAAGGTCCTGATGCTCCATCAGAGCTGCGGTTACTTTCTTCATGTCTCGGTCCGGATGGAGATTCGGCATGGATGCAGCGGTTTCTTTGCGGATTTCCTCGGCAGAGTCCGCCAGACATTGCAGCAGAAGAGGGTGAAACACGCCGCACTCATTGTTGTAGATCATAGCGATGCTCTCTTCGTGGGAACGAGCCTTATGATAGCAGCGGTCACTGGTCAGTGCATCGTAGACGTCGGCGATGGCAACGGCCTGTGCAGAAATCGGAATTTCGTCGCCCTTCAAGCCGTCCGGATAGCCTTTGCCGTCATAACGCTCGTGGTGCCAACGGCAGATTTCGTAGGCGGTTTTGACCAGAGGTTCGCTTTCAAACATGGTCAGTCGCTTCAACATGTCGGCGCCGATGGCAGAGTGGGTTTTCATGATGGCGTATTCTTCATCGGTGAGTTTGCCGGGCTTGTTTAGAATGCGGTCGTCGATGGCAATTTTACCGATGTCATGCAGGGCAGAGGCTGTTGAAATGCGGGTGATGTCCTGTGATGTCAGGTTATATTGGGGTGCCAGAACCGCCAGATGACGAAGCAGAATCTGGGTTACAAGCTGCACATGCAGCACATGCAGACCGCTTTCGCCATTGCGGAATTCAACAATGTAGCTGAGTATATTGATCAGCAGATTTGTACTGCGTTCTTTTTCAAAGAGCTGGTTGGTTGCAAGATCGATCAGCCGCCGCTGGCGGCCGTAAAGGGACAGTGTGTTCTGAACTCGCTGACGAACAATAAATGCGTCAAAGGGGCGGGCGATGAAATCGGCAACACCCAATTGGAAAGCGCGTTCTACGCTGTTGGGGGAGTTCTCCGAGGAAATCATAATGACAGGGATGTCTTGAATCCAGTGGTTGCGATTCATAACGGATAATACGGCGAATCCGTCCATATCCGGCATGACAATATCCAACAGCACAAGGTCGATCATGTGACCGTACTCCTGCAAAACGGAAATTGCTTCGAGACCGTTTTTTGCCTCCATAATGGAACAACGATCTTCCAGAATGGAGGACAACATGTCGCGATTCATTGTGCTGTCATCCACAATAAGAATTTTTTTCTTATGCATATCCATACTTGTTCATCACATCCCTTGACTGATGAGATTGAAAATAGGGTTGGTTCAGAGCAAAATCGGAAGGGACGAGCGTTTTTACTATCTGTTAACCGTTTAACAACCACTCCCATCTAGTATAGTAATACAGCACGCAGAAAAATGCAATTAAAAATTAAGTAAAAAAAGAAGAAAATGTTTCAAAAAACAGATAAACAGTTGAATCTACACTGCTTTTTTTTTTTTTTTTTGCAGGCTGCTTTTATGTGAAGATTGCGTAAAAACAGCATTTTTTTATGAGGAAAATAAAAAGTTTCACACTAAAATGTAATATCCAACTCTACGGGGCAGTGATCACTGCCCATAATTTCGGGATGTATGGAGGAGTCGCTTACCATGGGAACAAGGCGATCGGACACAATGAAGTAATCAATTCTCCATCCGGCATTCTTTTCACGGGCATGGAAACGGTAACTCCACCAGGAGTAGGCATCGGTTGTGTCAGGGTATAAATAACGGAAGGTGTCCGTGAAACCGCTGGAGAGCAGGCGTGTCATGCAGCCCCGTTCTTCATCGGAAAAACCGGCGTTGCCGCGATTGGTTTTTGGGTTTTTCAGGTCGATTTCATTGTGAGCTACGTTCAGGTCGCCGGTATAGACCACCGGCTTTTCCGCATCCAGTGCCTTTAAATAGGTCAGCAAATCATCTTCCCACTGCATCCGGTATTCTATTCGTTTTAATCCCTGCTGGGCGTTGGGAGTATAGCAGCAGACAAAGAAGAAGTGCTCGAATTCCAGCGTGATCAGTCGCCCTTCATGATCATGTTGATCAATGCCCATGCCGTAACGCACGGACAGGGGCACTTGACGAGTGAAAATGGCGGTGCCGGAGTATCCTTTTTTTTCTGCACTGTTCCAGAACTGCTGATAGCCCGGCAGTGTCAGTTTGATTTGATCGGGTTGAAGTTTTGTCTCCTGCAGGCAGAAAATGTCAGCATCCAAAGCATCAAAACTTGCCTGAAATCCCTTGGTGACACAGGCCCGAAGACCATTTACATTCCATGAAACAAATTTCATTGTACATCCTCCTCAAGAATGGTTTGCAATATGCTTCGCAAAAGAGCTTCCAAATCGGTAATGGATTTTAGTTCTACTCGCTCAGTGACAGCATGAGCGTCCCGAATGTTGCAGCCCAGAGCAATGACTTGCATATGGGGGGCTTTTTCCAACAATAGGGCGCATTCCAGTCCGACATGAACGCGTTGAGCGCCCAGTGCACTGCCGTGAAGTTGCTGGTAGCAGTGCTGGGCGGTGCGAAGCAGAGTGTTGTCCGGTGCAGGTTCCCAGGGACGATAGCTGCTGTGCTCAATCCGTTCAAAGTGAAAGCAAGCGGCTAGTGCGGAGAGGTCGGTCTCTGCCTGAATCTGATCTGCAGCGGTTGCGCTTCTGGAAAAATGGCGCAGAGTGATTGTCTCGTTGTTGGAGACTGCTACGGCAGGATTGCCGGAGTTTGCGGTTGTTCCGTCGGGAAAACAATTCAGCGCACCGCAGGGAAGACCAATCAGAAAAGAGAGTACATCGTTTTGCGTTTGTTCAGTCCAGACTGCGGGATGTGCGGGGATATCCCTTACAGTGACTGAGAGTTCCGGGTCAGTCCCTCGATATTTTTCCTGTACCTCCTGAGTCCATGCTGCAGCGGCAGATCCAAACCGGGTTTCGTCAGAAACCCCAACGATAGCCTCCGCCCAGGCAGGAATGGCATTGTGGCTGCTTCCACCGTTAAAGTCGGCGATGCAGCAATTTTGCTTTTGCAAAAAGTCAGCCAGCAGAGTGAGAGCGTTGCCTCGACCGAGCCCGATGTCGTATCCGGAGTGACCGCCGGTGAGACCGGACAGAAGAAGTTTTTTCCATCGGAGATGGGCGGGGGCAGATTGCCGAAGGATGGGGTGCGTCCAGCTTTGCCGCAACCCTCCGGCGGAGCCGCAAATGGCAGGAGCAGCATGGAAGCCGTCCAGATTTATCAGATAGGAAACTCCGGACATCCACTGTGGCGACAGTGCTTTCACACCTACCATCCCCTGCTCTTCGGTTGCGGTAAAGAGAAGTAAAATCGGGCCGTGTTTCTTCGGCGGATGTTGGGCGATGGATAACAGAATGGCAACTGCGGCGCCGTTATCAGCGCCGAGGGTGCTGCGGCCGTCAGAGCAGAGCCATCCGTCCTTTTCTACTGTTTGAATGGGATCCAGTCCGGGGCGATAATCCGAGTGCGGTGCAGCAACGCAGACCATGTCGGTGTGTGCCTGCAGTGCAATGCAGGGAGCGGACAAAAATCCCGGCGTTGCAGGGATCAGGCAGCGCAGGTTGTTTGCTGCATCCCGCTCCGGCTTGTAATTCCATGCAGTCAAAGTATGGGAAAGGTAGTCCGCGACGGCGGATTCTCCACCGGAGGGACGGGGGATTTTGCATAGATTAAGGAAAAATTGTTTGGTGTCGGTCATGGGGGACACATCTCCTTTTCGCGTATTATAGCATGATAGGCTTGGATGGGATACAGGCAAAGGATATTTTTAATGATGTCCCCCTTTTACTTGCCTTAGAAAAATGATAAAATGGCAAACAGGATATTATGCCGTCTAAGGAGGAATATGGGTGACGGAACCGATTTTATTTTGTCAGGGAGGCGGTTGCACCGCTAAACTGGGCGCAGGGGTTCTGGAGCGGATTTTAAGCCGACTGCCGAAGGGAAAGAAAGATCCTGATCTGCTTGTGGGGTTTGACAGCAAAGATGACGGTGCTGTATACCGCGTATCCGACGAGTTGGCGGTCGTCCAAACCCTTGACTTCTTTCCTCCTATGGTGGATGACCCTTATTTATTCGGGCAGATTGCTGCGGCAAACGCTTTGAGTGATATTTACGCTATGGGCGGCGAGGTGAAAACGGCACTGAATATCGTCTGTTTTCCTGAGAATATGGATCTTAATGTGTTGGGACGAATTCTGCAGGGCGGATCGGAAAAAGTTCTGGAAGCCGGCGGGGTGCTGGCGGGAGGACATTCCATTGCAGACAGTGGAGTGAAATACGGGCTTTCCGTGATGGGATTTGTCAACCCGCAGAGAATTTATGCCAATAATGGCGGCGCACCGGGCGATAAGCTGATTTTAACCAAAAAGCTAGGTACCGGATTGGTATGTACTGCAGCACGGGCAGGAATGGCAGCACAGGAGGAACAGAATGCGGCGACTGCTTCTATGACCACGCTCAATAAGGGAGCGGCTGAAGTGTTGAAAGGATTTACGGTTCATGGGTGTACCGATGTTACCGGGTTCGGCCTGTTGGGGCATCTTCACGAAATGCTGGACGGACGGCTTTCGGCACACATTGATACCGTGTTTGTGCCGCACCTTCCGGGGGCTCTGCATTTTGCAGAGGAGTTTATGATCACCGCAGCGGCACAGCGCAACCGCAATCATCTGGAAGGCTGTGTTACGTTTGAAAAAAATGTGCCGTTTCCCATGGAGGAATTGCTCTATGATCCCCAGACATCCGGTGGGCTATTGGCTGCAGTTCCTGAAGGGGAGGCAGCAGAGGCGGTTGAAGCACTGCGAAAAATCGGCCTTCCGGCAACGGTAATCGGTACGTTGACGGACAGGGAAAAATCAGAGATCACCGTTCGGTAAAATGAGAATGTTGAAAGGATGTTTCATATGGAGCACATTGAGGTTGATGCCCGCGGTATGGCGTGCCCGATTCCTATTGTAAAGACGCGGGAGGCGATTGCGGCACTGGGTGCGGACGGCATAGTTGAAACTTTGGTGGACAATGAGATTGCAGTACAGAATCTGAAAAAGTTGGCGGATCAAAAAGGCTATGGAATGGAGAGCGAACTGCAGAACGACGGTTCCTTCCGGGTGAAGATGAAGATTAAATCAACTGAGATTGATCCGAACGAAAAAAATATTGCACCCTCCGCACCTGTAGGAAAAACTGTGGTTGCCGTAGGGGCTGATCACATGGGTGAGGGCAACAATGAATTAGGCTGTGCTCTGATGAAAGGATTTTTGTTTGCTCTGACGATGCAGGACAAGCGGCCGGATACTATTTTGTTTTTCAACGGAGGCGCCAGACTGACCTGCGAGGGTTCCGAATGCCTCGAAGATCTGCGCAAACTGCGGGATGCGGGCGTTGAAATTCTGACTTGCGGAACCTGTCTGGACTTTTACCACCTGACTGAGAAATTGGCTGTGGGCGAAGTGACAAATATGTATGACATCGTGGAAAAACAGATGACAGCTGCACTGGTGGTGCGGCCTTGATCTATTTTGATCAGGCGGCGACGGTTTTACCAAAACCGGAATCAGTGGCACAGGCTTGTTACGATGCGGTGCGTTGGGGCGGCAATGGCGGCCGCGGCGGTCATGACGCGGCGCTGGACAGTTTGCGGCAGGAATATGCGGTGCGCTGTCAGGCGGCGGAAATCTTCGGCCTTTCCAAACCGGAACGGGTGTGCTTTACCGGTGGGGCAACCGATGGATTGAATATCGCACTGAATGGACTGCTGAATCCTGGCGATCACGTGATTACCACCGCTTTGGAACATAATTCGGTTTTGCGGCCTCTTTACCGTTTGCAGGAGCAGGGTGTGGAGCTGACGATTTTGCCCTTGACTGCCGACGGCGAGGTGGAGTGGAAAAAACTGAATGATGCGGTAAAAGAAAATACCAGGGCATTGGTGTGCTGTCACGGATCAAATCTCACCGGTGCAATTCAGCCGTTGGAAGAACTCGGAGCATTTTGCAGAACGAAGGAGATTGCCTTTGTGGTAGATGCAGCCCAAACTGCAGGTCTGTTTCCAATCCATATGGAGCAGATGGGGATTCATGTGTTAGCGGCGGCGGGTCACAAAAGCTTGCTTGGACCCCAGGGAATCGGACTTTTACTGGTATCCGATGCGATTGCGCTGCGCCCTTTTCGAGTGGGAGGGACCGGAGTGCAGTCCACCCGCCGACAGCAGCCGGAGGAATATCCTGCGAGACTGGAGGCGGGTACTCTGAATGGCCCCGGAATTGCCGGACTAGGAGCGGCGTTGAAATGGTTCGAGGGACAAAATCGATCTGCGCTGCGAAAAAAAGAGCAGGCACTGGCAGAAATGTTTTACGAGGGCGTAAAATATTTGCCCGGAATTCGGTTCTATGGAAATTACGGGATAAAGGAACGCTGCCCTATCGTAAGCTTGAATTTGGCGGATTGGGATTCTGCAATTATTGCAGATCAACTGGCACGGCGGTTTTCCATCGCCGTGCGGCCCGGCCTTCACTGTGCGCCACTGGTTCATGAAGCGTACGGTACAACCGAGCAGGGCATGGTGCGTTTTTCGTTTTCTCATGTGAATACGGAAGAAGAGGTTTGGCAGGGAATTACCGCATTGCGGACGCTGGCGCTGGAGGGATAGCCTGTGCGGGAAAAAGAGAAAAAAGGAATCATTACGTTTTCGTCCACCGCAGCAGCGCTGGCGGCAGAGCGGCAGGCAAAGCAGCTTGGATTGCCGGGCAGGTTGATTCCAACGCCGGTGTCGGTGACAGCCTCCTGCGGATTGGCGTGGATGGTGGAGTGGAATCAGCTAGACTTCGTATGTCAGGTGCTGAAAGAAAAACAGTTGACTTACCATGAAGCGCGAACGGTGTGGATATGACAGGACTGGAATCACTGGCACTGCATTTGCCGCGAATAACCGCCTTGATCGGCGGTGGGGGAAAGACTACTTTGCTGTATCTTCTGGGACAGATGTTGGCAGAACAGGGGAAAACAGTGGTGTTAACCACGACAACTCATCTGGCACAGGATAATTGCGCCGTTGAGCCGAAAAATGTCGATGAGCTTAATTCGATGCTTGCACCGGGGAGAACTGTCCTTGCGGCCTATCCGGCAGCGGATGGACGAATGACCGGCATACCTCCGAAGTGGTATGCCCAGTTGAAGGCGGACCATGTTATTGTTGAGGCAGACGGAAGCCACCGTCTGCCTTTGAAAGTGCATCGCTCCCATGAGCCGGTGATTCCGGAGGGAACAGAGTTGGTGCTTCAGGTGGCAGGATTGACCGCACTGGGTAAGCCCTCGGATGAGGTGGTGCATCATCCCGAGGAAATGGGATTGTATGAATCGGAAGTGGTGCAGCCGGAACTGATTTCCTATATTTTGCTCCGAGGGGCAGAGCGTTGTTCCAGTAAATGCGTGGCAGTATTAAATCAGGCAGACGATGTTTTTTTGCGGCAGCAGGCATTTGAAATCAAAAGAGCGCTGGAAAAGGAACATCTTCGCACGATTGTGACAAGGTTGAAGGGGGAAGTTGCGTGCTGGTATTGATCCGGGGAGCAGGAGATTTGGCTTCCGGAATTGGCTGGAGATTATACCGCAGCGGCTTCTCGGTTGCCATGACGGACCTTCCAAATCCGACAGCAGTGCGATGGAAGGCTGCCTTTTGCCCGGCCATCTGGAAGGGAGAATGGCAGGTGGAAGGGGTAACGGCACGGCGGTGTGAGCATCAAAAGGAAGTGCAGGTGTGCCTGAAACACAGAGAAATTCCGGTGCTTCCGGATCCGGACGGGGCAGCAATTTCCCAGTTAAAGCCGGACGTTGTGGTGGACGCCATTCTTGCAAAACGAAATTTAGGCACGAAAATGACCGATGCTCCGCTGGTAATCGGTGTGGGACCGGGGTTTTGTGCCGGTGAGGATTGTCACTGTGTGGTGGAAACAAAGCGAGGACATACGTTGGGACGGGTGATCTACCATGGGCGTGCAATTCCGAATACAGGGATTCCCGGAAATGTGGGCGGTTACACGGTGGAGAGGGTGCTCCGTACCCCCTGCGGCGGCACTTTTGTGCCGCTGTGTGAAATTGGTGACCGAGTAGAAGCGGGGCAGATTGTCGCCTTGGTAGGAGGAGAGCCGGTAAAAACGCAGATTACCGGATGTCTGCGGGGAATTCTGCCCGCCGGAACGCAGGTGCCCGGAGCCGGATTTAAAGCCGGTGATGTAGATGCGCGATGCGAAAGAGAAAACTGCTTCACCATTTCAGATAAGGCTCTGGCAATTGGGGGCGGCGTTTTGGAGGCGATTTGCCATTGGAGGGCGTACGATGAAGCTTGATTTGTATTGCAGATTGAAGCAGCTCTTGCTGGAGGGAGAAAGCCCGAAACTGATTTCGGCATTATCCTCACAGAGGCTAGGACAGGAGCAACTGCAATGGTCAAACGGAACATTGGGTGAGAGACCTGCGGGCGATGTGTTTGTTCAGACTATGACGGCTCCGGTACGACTGGTTATTTGCGGCGGCGGTCATGTTGCAAGAGAGCTTGCACCGGCAGCGTTGAGAGTAGGATTTTCCGTTACTGTGTTGGAAAATCGCAAACAGGTGCTGGAAGAAGGGCGATTCGCACCGGAGGTGGAGCTTCGGTGCGGAGACTTTGTCTCTTTGCTCCGTGAGGGACACTTTCCAAAGAATACATTTTTTGCGATTATGACCCAGGGACATGCAGCAGATTGGGTGTGCCTGAAGGAAATCTTGCGCTTGCCCCATGCCTATCTCGGACTGATGGGCAGTCGAAAAAAAATCGCTTCCACCCGGGAGATGCTGAAACAGGAAGGCTTTGGCGAGACAGCACTGGACGGCGTGCACACACCGATCGGAATTTCGATTGGGGCAGAGACTCCGGCGGAAATTGCGGTTTCCATTGTAGCGGAGTTGATCCAGTGCCGCAGTGCGCTGGGGCTGGAGGCACCGTTGGACAGCGGTGTGACAGAGGCGTTGGATGTGGCACCTTATGCGATGGTTACGCTTGTAAAGTGTTCCGGAAGCACACCGAGAAGCGAAGGCGCACGGATGTTGGTGTTTCCGGACGGAGGTATTCGCGGCACGATCGGCGGCGGCATCAGTGAAGCGGTCGCGAAACAGCAGGCGCTGAAAGCGCTGCAGACGGGACAGCCGAGATTGGAACAATATGCTCTGGATGGTTCTGCCGGCAGTATTTGCGGGGGTCGTGTGACCTATTTGATTGTACCGGTAAAGGAGAACGGCACATGCTAAAATTCAAACACTTTATTCAACCAGAAACTCTGGAGGAAGCGTTGAAACTAAATCAGGTTCGGACAAACTGCGTTCTAGGCGGCACAGGCTGGCTGAAAATGGGCGAAAGAAACTGGAACAATGCAATTGATCTCGGTGCATTGGGTTTGGATCAGATAGAAGAAACAGAGAATAGCTGGCGCATAGGAGCAATGGTTACCTTGCGGCAGTTGGAAAAACACTCCGGATTAAATGCATACACCAACGGCGCCATACGGGATTGCGTGAAGCACATTGTAGGGGTGCAATTTCGCAATTGTGCTACAATTGGGGGCACCATCTGGGGGAGATATGGTTTTTCCGATGTGTTGACCTGTCTTATGGTGATGGACTGTTCTGTTGAATTGGCGGGGGCAGGAGAGGCTGCGTTACAGGCATTTGCGGAACAGAAACCGGATAACGATATTATAACGCACCTTGTTGTCCGAAAAACACCGATTGCGGCGGCGTACGACAGTTTTCGCAATACGGAAACGGATTTTCCCGTACTCACAGTTGCGGTGGCAGCTACAGAAGAGGGCTGGCGGGCAGCGATTGGCGCAAGACCTGCCAGAGCAGAGCGGGTGACCGCGGAAACAGAGGATCAGCTGCTGCAGGCCGTGGTCGGATTGAATTATGGAAGCAACACACGTGCCAGCGGGGAATATCGCGCACATTTGGCACAAGTGCTGACGCTGCGCTGCATAGATCAAATCAAGGGGAGGGAAAAGAAGTGACGCTGAGCCTTAATTTGAACGGAAGAAAGATCAGCACAGAGATTCCGGAGGATGTATCATTACTGGACTTCTTGAGAAGCCAAAAATGTTACAGCGTAAAGCGGGGATGCGAGACCTCTAATTGCGGCTTGTGTACTGTGTGGCTGGATGATGTTCCGGTGCTTTCCTGCAATGTGCCTGCCGCCCGCGTAAACGGGAAAAAGGTGACTACGCTGGAGGGAGTGCAGGCACAGGCGGAGGAATTCGGCGGTTATCTGGCCGATGAGGGGGGCGAACAGTGCGGCTTCTGCAACCCGGGGTTTATTATGAATGTGTTGGCAATGGAACGTGAGTTGGGGCGGAATGCCTCCGATGAGCAAATTAACGCCTATCTTGCGGGAAATCTTTGCCGCTGCACGGGATATGAAAGTCATTTGCGGGCCATTCATCGGTGGCTGGAGCGGGAGGTGAAGGCGTGAAGCGACTGGAAGAATTGCGCATTGTAAATCAGGGCATCCGAAAAAAAGACTATAAAGCGCTTGTGACGGGACAGCCGGTCTATACGCAGGATCTTGCACCGGAGGATTGTCTGGTCGTTAAGTTGCTTCGCTCTCCCCATGCCAGTGCCTGGATTGAAAAAATTGACACCAGCCGAGCCAAGCTGGTGCCGGGCGTTGCATGCATACTTACATGGGAAGATGTGCCTCATAAACGTTATACTCAGGCGGGGCAAAGTTACCCGGAAGGCTCTCCTTACGATCGGTATATTCTCGACCGTCAGGTGCGTTATGTGGGTGACCCGGTGGCAATTGTAGCCGGTGAAACCGAGGAGGCGGCCGACAAGGCTCTGAAACTGATCAAAGTGCAGTATCAGGTGCTGGAACCGGTTTTAGATTTTCACACAGCGCTGGATCATCCGATAGTGGTGCATCCCGAGGATGACTGGAAAGTACTCTACGAACAGGGAAGCGATGTAAAGCGAAATCTGGTTTGCCATGAGGAAAGTGCCGCAGGAGACATTGAGGCCGTTTTGAGAGAGTGCGATGTCGTTGTGGATGAGGTGTATCGCACGCCGTCAGATAATCAGGCAATGATGGAAACCTTCCGGGCGTTCAGTTATCTGGACACTTTTGGCAGACTGAATCTTGTGCCCTCCACTCAGATTGCCTTTCATGTGCGCCGTATTATTGCCAATGCACTGGACATTCCAAAGAGCAGAATCCGGGTAGTGAAGCCTCGGATCGGCGGTGGCTTTGGTGCAAAACAGACCGTGGAGGCAGAGCCCTACCCTGCCATTGTCACGTGGTTGACCGGCCGCCCGGCGATGATTGTCTATAGCCGGGAAGAAACGACTACCTGCGGCTGTCCCCGACATGAAATGGAAATTCACCTGCGGGTAGGCGCAACGAAAGACGGACATATTCGCGGCATACATATGCATACCCTGTCCAATGCCGGTGCTTATGGAGAACATTCTACCACGACTGTCGGGCTGAGCGGACACAAGGCGATCTCGCTTTATGGAAAACTGGATGCCTATCGCTTTGACGCCGATGTGGTTTACACCAATCTTCAGCCGGCAGGAGCATTTCGGGGATTTGGCGCAACGCAGGGTATCCATGCCCTAGAGTCTGCAGTGGATGAGCTGGCGCATAAGCTGAGGGTTGATCCGGCTTGGCTGCGGGAGCAGAATATGGTGCGTCAGGGACAGGTAATGCCTTCCTATTACGGCGAGGTAAATACATCCTGCACCTTAGATCAGTGTTTTGCACGGGTAAAAGAAATGATCCGTTGGGATGAAAAATATCCCCGTCGGATGATGCCCAACGGACACATTCGTTCGGTCGGCATTGCAATGGCTATGCAGGGCAGTGCAATTTCCGGTATTGATGTGGGCGGCGCTACACTAAAGATCAACGATGAGGGGTTTGTCAATCTGCTGATCGGTGCGGCGGACATGGGAACCGGCTGCGACACGACTTTGGCGCAAATTGCAGCGGAATGTCTGGAAATTCCGGTAGATCAAGTGGTTACAGCTCAGGTGGACACAGATACATCGCCCTATGATTCCGGTTCGTATGCTTCTTCTACGGCGTTTTTAACCGGCGGTGCCGTGTATAAGTGTGCAATGGAACTGATTGAGGTGATTAAGGAAGAGGCATGCAGGCAAAAAGGCTGGAACAAGGCGGATGTGGATTATCACGACGGATTGGCAGAACATCTGCCGACGGGAGAGACGATTTCCTTGTCGGACCTGGCCAATGCGTCTGAGTGCGGTGGAAAACCTATGTTTGCTACTGCCAACCATACCTGCCCCAATTCTCCACCTCCTTTTATGGCCGGAGCGGCCGAAATTGATCTGGATCCGGAAACCGGAAAGGTCACACTGATGGAATACGATGCGGTGGTGGACTGTGGAACGCCCCTGAATCCAAATCTGGCAAAAGTGCAGACGGAAGGTGGCCTTGTACAGGGAATTGGCATGGCACTGATGGAGGATGTGCGTTACAATCCAAACGGTAGTCTGATTGAGCGGAACTTCCTTCAGTATAAAATACCAACGCGACAGGATATATGTCCGATTCACGTGGAATTTATCCCGAGCTATGAGGAACAGGGCCCCTTCGGAGCAAAAAGTATCGGTGAAATCGTGATTGATACGCCTTGTCCTGCCATTGCAAACGCAGTGGAGAATGCCTGCGGTGTGCGAATCCGCCAGATGCCGATTACGGCAGAGAAAGTGTGGCGTGGACTGCAGAAGCAGAAAACATGAAAACAATAATGGTTTTGTTGGCAGCCGGCCTCTCCCGGCGATTTGGTGCGGAGAACAAATTGCTATGGAAATTCAATGGAGTACCGCTTTATCGCTATACTCTGGATCGACTTGCTGCATTGGAAGATGAAGAAAGCATCCTGCTGGTCATGACCAACACACCGGAAATTCAAAAAGAGTGTGAGGAAAGAACAATTTTGTGGGCGGCCAGTCCCCATGCATCGGAGGGAATTTCACATACGATCCGAGCGGCGGTGGAGTTGGCGCAGGAGCATCAAGCAGAGGCTTGTGTCTTTTTTGTGGCAGATCAGCCGACGTTAAAATTAAATACGATGAAGAGCTTTCTGCGCTTCTGCCGGCAAAATCAAGCAGAGCTTGCCTGTGTGGAGGCAGAGGGACAACGAGGCAATCCGACATGGTTCGGAAGGCAGTGGTTCCCTGCGTTATGTGCATTGCAGGGAGATGTGGGTGGACGGAGAATTTTGTCACAACATGCAAAACAGGTGCTTTTATTTTCGGTAGAGCGGTCAGAATTAACAGATATTGATCGCCCCCCTTGCGGAGTGCAAAATATCCATTTAAAATAGTGTGTGTAGAAAGAAACAATAGGATTTGGAAATGGAGTGATTATGATGACTTTTGAAGAGAAAAAAGCACTTTATCAGTCCAAGTTTATCAGCTTGGATGAGGCACTTGGTATGATCCATTCCGGCGACACCATTGCTCAGGCCGCATACGGAAACGAGCCACTGGCAATGCTGCGTAATTTGCATAAGATTGCCGATCGCGGAATTGAGGATGTTTGCGTTTGGATGGGTGCACCGCAGGAGGAGTATCCCTTTATTGCAGACCCCAACCACAATCTGGACGGTGTGATCAGCGTAAATTCGATCTTCTTTGGCCCGGCTCTGCGCAAGCAGGTTGCTGCCGGTTCTACCCGTATTAACTATTGCCCCACCAACCTTCACTCCATGAGTCAGGTTATGATGGAAACCCGTAAGCCGAACATCTTCTGGGCCGCAGTTACCCCGATGGATCGCTATGGCTATGTGGCGGTATCCTGCACGCAGCAGGCAGAACTGGAAATGCTGGACTCCTGCGACCTGGTTATTTTTGAGGTCAATAAGCGCATCCCCTATACCTCCGGTACGGTGCGTGTCCCTGTAGAGCAGGTGGACTACTTTATCGATGTGGATTATCCCATCACTCAGGCACCGGTTGCTCCTGCAACAGAAGAACAGTTGAAAATTGCCCACTATGCATCCTCTCTGATTAAAGACGGCGACTGCATTCAGCTGGGCATTGGCGGATTGCCGGACGCTGTGGCACACGATTTGGAGGACCGTCACGATCTGGGTATCTACACCGAGATGATTTCCACTTCCATGGGCAAGCTCATGTGGTGCGGTGCAGTCAACAACTCCAGAAAGAAGCGCTTCTTCCGCAACCGCACGATCGGTGCTTTTGCATGGGGCAGTCAGGAACTCTATGATTACATCAATGACAACCCAATGGTTGAATTGCTGCCGACGGCCTATGTAAACGATCCCTTCAACATTATGAAGAACGAGAACATGGTCAGCCTGAATACCGCACTGGAAATTGACCTGACCGGTCAGGTTTGCTCCGAGTCGATCGGTTCGACCCAGTATTCCGGCACAGGCGGAGCGACGGACTTCGCTTATGGTGCATTCCATGCACCCGGAGGTAAGGGCATCATTGCACTGAATGCAACGGCAAAGCACGGCACAATCAGCCGTATCGTTCCCCAACTGAAACCCGGTGCGGTTGTCTCTATCAGCCGCAACATTGTTGACCACGTTGTTACTGAGTATGGTATTGCAAAGCTGCGCGGCAAGACCATTGCACAGCGCGTAGAGGAACTGATCAATGTTGCTGCCCCTGAGTTCCGTGAGGACCTGCGCAAGCAGGCTCGTGAGCTGAAGCTGCGGTAAGTTAGGGAGGCGGAATACATGAGCATGGTGAATACAGTTCTCGGCCCGGTAGAGTCCAAGCAACTGGGTCAAACTTTAATGCATGAACACATTACCTGCGCAGACTGGTCTATGCGCATGAACTTTGGCGACAAATTCCTGCAGTATGACAAACTGGTGGAAATGGCTGCCGGCCAGCTGAAGAAGTTGAAATCCTACGGTGTGGATACCTTTGTGGACGGCACAGCGGTTAACCTTGGCCGTGACATTCATCTGCTGAGGGATGTAGCTGAAAAGTCCGGCATGAACATTGTTGCATCATCCGGTTTCTATTATCAGGAAGAAGCATGGCTGGCCATGCGGGACGAGGGCGAGATTCACGACCTGCTGCTGGATGAGTGCCTGCACGGTATTGCAGGAACAGACTCCAAGCCCGGTATTATGAAAAACGGCGTTGTGAAGGCGGGTGTTACGCCTTTGCAGCACAAGCTGCTCCATTGTGTTGGCACGGTTGCCAAAGAGGCAAATTTGCCGATCTTCTGTCACCATGATCCAAAGGTTCAGAGCGGGTATGACATTCTGAATGTCTATGCCTCCGCAGGGGTTGACCCGAAACGCGTGATTCTTGGCCACACCGGAGACTGCAACGATTGGGCCTATCAGGAAGACCTGGTGAAGGCAGGCGCTTATATCGGATTTGACCGCCTTGCCTATGGTCATTTGGATAACCCGGTGAAGAACTCAGTGAAGAACATTGTTGAGTTGGTAAGCAAAGGTTATATCAACCGCATTTTCCTCAGCCATGACTGGGCCACTTATCTGGCTTTCTGGGACAGTTGGGATAAGACAATTGCACAGGATTATTTGAATCTTGACATTGATTTTACCTTTATCAGCCGTGAAGTACTTCCTATGCTGAAGACTGCCGGCCTTACAGAGGAGGATATCCTCACGATTATGGTAGAGAATCCTCGCCGTTTCTTCGACGGAGAATAATCAAATCAATTTATGTCTTATGTCAAAACAGCCATTCTGCCGACTGGTTCGGCAGAATGGCTGTTTTGCTCCAAGTAGTTGACCGCCGGCAGGAAGGATACTGCCGGCGGTCAGAGGATCTGGAGATAGAAAGAAAGATATGTGCTTCTGTTCCCGTGGCTGAGAACAGGTGTATTATAGCAAATCAGATTGCATTTATGTTTGGGTTGAAAATAAAAAAATTTTTATTTGATTGGAAAAAAACACAAGCAAAACAGAAAAATATATGATATAATCGAAACGGAGATTTTTCGACAAAAGAAAGGGGGACGAGAGTCCCCTTTTTAATTGAAGGAGTACGAAATGAAAGACAGTAAAGGCATGCGCCGCGTGGCTGAGGCGAGCCGTTGTTTTTTGGATGTTATTGATCAAGAGGGAGTACAACCGCTGATTCAGGCGGCATCGGAATTTTTTGGTGCGCCGGTATTGTTTACAGATGAATTGTTTCACATTCGTTCTGTGTGGCCGCGGGAAAATACCGGTGTTGCAGAACTGGACCAGAGCATTCGAGACGGCGCCATCCAGGCACAGCGAGAGTGGGTGATTCTCGACGAAAATCTTTCCGGTGAAAAAGCATTTTATGAACCGTTCTATGCCAATACCGGAGTGTGTGAGTTGGTTCCCCGTATGTACGGCGAACTGGTTTGGCAAGACGAGGTTCGGGGACATGTGGTCGTATATCTTGGCAAAGTGCCTTGCCAACCGGAAGATCTGGAAATTTTGCAAAAACTCATTAGTTTGCTGGTTCTAAAACTCCGTCGCAGACTGGCGGGTATGGATCGTTGGACGGCCACCCTGCAGGCACGGCTTGAGGTGTTGTTGGATCCGCAGACACCGGTACAGGTACGGCGCCCGGCAGAAGACTTATTGAGAAAACAGATTAAGGGCGACTATGGTGTAATGGTGACCACCATTGGCCAGCGCGCCAGCCAGAAAGCTTTTGCGGATTATGCAGTTACCCAGATCCAACAGCGGTTTCGCAACGTAGTGGTGTTGGTGTATGACCAGACCATCGTGACTTTATTTGGCGAGGTCAAGCGCAACGCGGTGGAAAATACACTTCGGCCGGAAAATAATGCATTGGTAAAGTGGTTGTTCCGCTATTTTGCGCAATATGATCTGGTCAGTGGTTTGAGCGACCCGTTCAGTAATTTGAGGGATATTTACCTTCACTATCGCCGGGCATTGCTGACGGCTCGCATGGTAGAACGAAGCAAGCAGGGAACAGACGGTATTTTCGAGGATTATATGCCGTTGCCCATGTTGGCTTCTGTTCTTGAGACAGAGCAGGCGGAAACTTTTATCAATCCCGTTCTGGAGCAGATTCGCGCCTATGACGCGGGAAACAACACGGACTATTTCGATACTATTTATCAATATTCCATGCATCTGTTCGAGAAAGATGCAACCGCACAGGCATTGACAGTGCACAAAAATACGCTGGCATACCGCTTAGGACGCATTAGTGAGCTGTTTTTAATTGACTTCAGCGATCGTCGAATGCGGCTGAATCTGGTATTAAGCTGCTGTTTGTGGTATCTCTCCAATGGTGAAGAAGCCTTTCCGTTGGACGGAATATTTGGGTGAGGATAAACGATCAATTTTGTGTTCCGTTAATCCGTTGTTTTTCGGTAAGAGACGCGTCATGTAACGCAATTATGAACAAAATGTACGCCTTTTGTGAATTTTAGCACTCTCATATTGACAGTGCTAAAAAATGTGTTATCCTATAATTGAACCTTGAGAGAGGGGTGCGAAAGAGCACCGCCCCAAGGGTTTTAGAAAAATGCGACAAGCGGTCGAGAGTGACCGCCGGTAACAACACCCGCCTGAAGGCAGAATGAATCCGACCGCGGCGAGTGCGGGATTTGAATGGAGGAATGACTTATGTTGCCTAGCATTTTTGGCGAGAATTTGTTCGATGATATGTTTAATGACGCTTTTGGTATGATGCCCAGCATTGACCATGCACTGTATGGTAAGCATGCCAAAAATATGATGAAGACGGATGTCCGGGAGACGGAGGACAGCTACGTAGTTGACATTGACCTGCCGGGATTCAAGAAGGATGAGGTCAAGTTGGAACTGAAGGATGGTTATCTGACCGTCAGTGCCGCAAAGGGTTTGGACAAGGACGAAAAGGACAAGCAAGGCCGTTACATCCGTCAGGAGCGCTATGCCGGTACCATGAGCCGCAGCTTCTATGTGGGCGATGGCGTCAAACCGGAGGATTTGCACGCCAAGTACGAGGACGGTATTCTGCAGGTGACGGTGCCGAAGGAGACCCCCAAAGCAGTACCTGCATCTACCTATATCGCAATCGAATAAAGATTGAATCTGGATGCCCGGAGCATGATTTCATGCTCCGGGCATTTTTTTCGATTTGCGCCGCGGTACAGCGTATGATACAATAATAAATGAAATAACCAATAAAAAGAGCAGATGAAAAAGTGTTTCAATTGTGGTTAAAGTGTGGTTGAAGGTAGAACGCAACGGTGTATGAACTGCGGGGAATGGAGAAAAAATGAAACTGATTGTTTGTGTTGACAATCATATGGGAATGGGATTTAATCACCGCCGCCAAAGTATGGATCGCGTTGTGCGGGAACGTGTGATTCAGCGCGTCGGAGAAACGCCGCTTTGGATGACCCCCTATTCGGCAAAACAGTTTGCAGAGTGTGCAGACTGTCTGAAGATTGACGAGCAGTGTCAGACTGTTGCCGGAGCAGGGGAGTATTGTTTTGCAGAAGACAGAATTATAGTGAAACCGGAACAGGTTGAGGAACTGATTCTCTATCACTGGGGGCGGGACTATCCTGCGGACTTGTATTTTACGTTGCCAATGGAACGTTTTTGTCTGGTAGAGCAGACCGATTTTGTGGGTTATTCTCATCCGGACATGACAGAGGAGGTTTATCGAGCATGAAAAAGGTGATACCGGTGCTGGTCTGCGTTGCAATCCTTTTGTTTGCCTGCGGACAGAACGGGACAAAAGGAGAATTAGCACAGGAAGAAACGACAAGCACATCTTCTGTAATGTCTGAAACGTCATCAGAAGAAACGAAGGAAGCGGAATCAAGTAAAATCGAGGATACCATCGCAGAGGAAACACAGCCGGAAGAGGCAGAGACAACCTCCGGCGAGAGCACAGCAACTACTCTGGAAACGATTTCTCTGGCAGACATTCCGGAGTATGCGGGAAATGCGTATGTTGCAGTCAACAACAATCAGCCGTTTTTCAGTGAAACGGACTATACCACAGAGGCATTTGAAACCTACAGCGCTTTAGATAGCCTGCAACGCTGCGGTGTGGCGTATGCCAATATTTGCGTTGAAATCATGCCAACTGAGAAACGGGGAGAAATCGGTCAGGTTAAGCCAAGCGGTTGGCATACGGTGAAGTATGACTGTGTTGATGGAAAGTATCTTTACAACCGCTGCCATCTGATCGGTTTTCAACTGGCAGGTGAAAATGCAAATGAAAAGAACTTAATTACCGGAACGCGCTATTTGAATATACAAGGAATGCTGCCTTTCGAAAATATGGTAGCAGACTATGTAAAGGAAACGGAATATCATGTCCTTTATCGCGTGACACCTATGTTCCGCGACGACAATCTGGTGGCGGATGGCGTGCTTATGGAAGGATATTCTGTAGAAGATAATGGTGAGGGGATTTGTTTCTGCGTGTTTGCGTATAATGTTCAGCCGGGAGTGACCATTGATTATGCCACGGGAGACAGTGCACTCAGTGACAGCGGAACAGCAGCGGCAGAAGAAACAGCATCCCCGACGGAGAAAAATGATTCTTACTCGGTGTCTACAGATTCCGCTGGTGAAATGGAGTATGTGTTGAATACAAACACAAATAAATTTCACTATCCATCATGCTCCAGCGTGGATCGTATGGCGCAGGCAAATCGCAAGGACTATACCGGGACAAGAGAAAGCGTAATTGCTATGGGGTATGATCCCTGCGGTCGATGCAAGCCATAAGAAGAAAAGCGGAGGGGTGAGAATAGTGAAAAAACTTGCGATTTTTGATTTGGATGGAACGCTGTTTCACACAACGAGGGTAAACTATCTTGCCTATTGCCGTGCTTTGGAGGGGATTGCCGCTCCACCGGACTATGATTTTTTTCGAAGAGAGTGCTTCGGGCATGATTTCAGCTATTTTGGAGCATTACTAGCACCCGACGCTAGTGAAGCGCAGAGAAAAGAAATTCACCGACGGAAAAAAGAATGCTATGCAGATTATTTGGACGAGGCAAAGAAAAACCAGCCTCTATTTGACTTGCTGCACCAATTGAGACCGGCCTACTACACCGCACTGGTCACCGTTGGGTCAAAGGAAAACAGCAGTCAGATTTTGCAGCATTTTAATGAGATGGACAGCTTTGATCTGATACTGTCTTCTGCAGATTTTGATCGGCCGAAACCGGATCCACAGGGATTTCAAATGGCAATGAGGCATTTCGGTGTTGCGCCGGAACATACAATTATTTTTGAGGACTCTTCTGCCGGCGTTGCAGCAGCAAAGGCCAGCGGCGCCGGCGTGTTTATCGTGGAGGGCTATCGTTAATCGGGGATCAGCTCACCCAGAATTTCTTCAAAGCAGATGCCGTCCGTGGGAGGAATGCCCATTTCTGTTGTACGTTCCAAGGCGTGGGAGATGAAGTGCGCGGCTTTCTCAACGGAGGATGAGAATGTTCCGCCGTTGACAGCATCCGCAACCAGGATCGAAGCAAATACATCGCCGGTTCCGCTGCGGCAGGTGCCTACCTTGGGCACACACAGCAGGTGAGGCGGATTTTCTGCCTCGAAAATAAAGTTGCCAAGATGATCGCCATAATCCAAGCCGGAGATGACTACTTTTTTGGGGCCGAGTTGAGAAAGCTGTTGACACATGGTCAAAAGTTCGTTTTCATCTGGGTCGGGACGATAATCTGTCCCGGTCAGGATGCAGGCCTCGGTCAGATTGGGCGTGAGAATGTCGGCATAAGGCAACAAACGCCCCACGTTTTCGGCCAGTTCTTGAGAGTATGTGGGGTAGAGAGCGCCATAGTCGCCCATAACCGGATCGACTAAAACGATCGTTTCGGGACGGTCAAAGCGGCGGAGAAAGTCTTCCACCAGATCGATCTGGTGAATTGAGCCTAAATATCCGGTGGCTATGCCTTGGAAATGCAGGTCTAGTTTTTCCCATTCTCTCGCATAGCAGGGCATAAAGTCGGTGCAGTCGGTGCGAAAAAAGCTTTCAAAACCGGTATGGTTGGAAAACAGTGCCGTAGGCAAAGGACAGCACTGAATTTTCATAGCAGAGATAATGGGCAGTGCAACTGCAATCGAACAGCGGCCAAAACTGCTGAAGTCGTTGATGACGGCGATTTTATTTTGACGATTGTGATCCATGGGGTGACCTGCTTTCGTAGTATATTCTATCGAGTACTAACTATAACGAAAATTGAGGAAGATAGAAAGAGCCAGTTTAAGAAAATGAGACCGTATCAGAGGGGAGCATTAAACGGATGGAGCAGACAGAAGAAAACAGATCGTTTTTTCATCGAGCGTTTCTCCTGGAAGACAAATTTGTTCCGCTTATCTATCTGAGCCGAGTGGATGAACCGGAGTTCGGCTGTGAAGGCCGGCCGGATGGAGAAACGGTTTACGGAACTGCTTATGGCGAGACGTCCGCAGGAAAACGGGCGTGGAAAATAGAGGAACATCTACTATGGAGCACAGGACTGGATGATGATGTATGGATCGGGCAGATGGATCAAGATTACGTTATTCTAAAACAGGATAAAAGCATTCAAATCCTTCCGGAAGAAAAATTCCATGCCATATTCGATTAAGAAGGTTTCTTTTGAAGCGAAAACAGTTTGAGTCAATAAAGAAAGTGGAGGCGGCAGCGTGGCGAAAAAAGAAAAGATCCGTCAGTTTCTCCCGGTTAATCTGCAGGAGATGCGGGATCGGGACTGGTATTGGTATGATTTCCTAATGATTACTGCGGATGCCTATGTGGATCATCCCACATTTGGGGCTGCCGTGATATCCCGTGTTTTAGAAGATGCAGACTACCGCGTGTGTATGTTGGCCCAACCCAATTGGCGCACGGTGGAGGATTTTATCCAGTTTGGAAAACCGAGGTTGGGTGTTTTTATTTCCGGAGGGAATCTGGATTCCATGGTAGCGCACTACACTGCGGCAAAAAAACGCCGCAGTGAAGATCTTTATTCTCCCGGACGCCGCACGGGATTGCGCCCGGACAGAGCCACAATTGTTTATGCAAACAAGGTGCGGGAGGTATTTGGCAATATCCCGGTGATTATTGGCGGGTTGGAGGCCTCGCTGCGGCGGTTTGCGCACTATGACTATTGGGAGGACAAAGTGCGACGCAGCGTGATCTTTGATGCGCAGGCAGATTTGCTTAGCTATGGCATGGGAGAACATTCTACGCTGGAAATTGCTGCTGCACTGAAAAAAGGAACGCCGGTGCATGAAATTACCGGAGTTCGCGGTACTGCTTTCATTGCCCGTGATGCATCTGCATGTCAATTTTCGGCGGTGGAAGTTCCTTCCTTTGAAGAAGTAAGACATAATAAAACGGCTTATGCTCAGGCGAATCGAGTGGAATATGATGAACACGACCCGATACGGGGAAAGGCTATTTTACAGCAGCATGGAGATCAGCTCCTCGTGGTCAATCCTCCTGCAATGCCGTTAACCACACCGGAGTTGGATCACGTTGCAGAGTTGCCGTATATGCGCCTGCCGCATCCTATGTATGACCGCATGGGCGGCGTGCCCGCCATTGATGAAGTGCGGTTTTCGGTCACCCACAATCGGGGGTGTATCGGGGCGTGTTCTTTTTGCGCCATTGCCTTTCATCAGGGACGTATGATCACCTGCCGTAGTGAAGACAGCGTGGTAAGGGAAGTGGAGGCGCTGACGAAATTGCCCGACTTCAAAGGGTATATTCATGATGTGGGCGGACCAACAGCAAATTTTCGCCATCCGTCCTGCCGGAAACAGCTGAAATGCGGCATGTGCAAGGGACGAAATTGCCTTGCGCCGGAGCCATGCCCCAATTTGGATGCGGATGAATCGGACTATTTACATCTTCTCCGCCGGGTGAGGGCAGTGCCGGGGGTAAAAAAAGTATTTGTACGTTCCGGAATTCGATATGACTATATGCTGCTGGACAAAAGCGACGAGTTTTTTAAGGAACTGGTGAAGTATCACGTCAGCGGTCAGCTGAAGGTAGCACCGGAGCACTGTATTGATTCGGTTTTGGATTATATGGGCAAGCCGCATATTGAAGTATATGAACGCTTTCAGCAGAAGTACAATCAGCTCAACAATCGCATCGGCAAGGAGCAATTTCTTGTTCCGTACCTGATGAGCTCGCATCCGGGCTCCACACTGCAGGATGCGGTTGCGCTGGCGGAATACCTGCATAAAATGCACCGGCAGCCGGAACAGGTGCAGGATTTTTATCCGGTTCCCGGGACGTTGTCCACCTGTATGTACTATACTGGGATAGACCCTATGACGATGAAGCCGGTGTATGTAGCCCGATCGCCTCACGAAAAAGCACTGCAGCGGGCACTGCTGCAATGGAAACGACCGGAAAAACACGCTTTGGTATTGGAGGCACTGCGAAAAGCAGGGCGCAGCGATTTGATTGGCTATAAACCGGAATGTCTGATTCGGCCAAAACCAGGCCCTGCACCCTGGGAATTGGAACGGGAAGAAAAGCGAAAAAAGCGGGAACAGCAGGAAGCGCGCCGAGGAAAACAAAATCAAACCGAGGGAAGAAAACGGCGGGGGAAGAACGCGGATGCACATCGTTCCGATGCGCATCCGCAAAAGAAACAAGGAATGCGAAAACAAAAAGGGAAACACTGACAGGAGGATATAGAGATGGTAAAATCAGCAGCAGAACATGTGCATCAAATGCAGGAACATATGAAAGGCGGAGAAGGAACTGTTGAAATCATCCGCACACTGCAGCCGGAAGAATACGACAGCAAAATCAAATTACTGGGGCGACTGGTGCTTCGTCCGGGCTGCTCGCTCGGTTATCATACCCACGAGGGAGAAGAAGAAATCATTCATATCCTGAGCGGAAGTGCACGGTATAATGACGACGGAGTTGAGAAGATTCTTCATTCGGGTGATTCCTGCGTATGCCGCAGCGGACATGGACACAGCATTGCCTGCGCAGATACAGAGAAAGATTTGGTTGTGTACGCCGTTATTGCAGAAATTTAAAGGATGATTTTCAGCTAAAAATAAATTGGACAAAAACGGAGAAAAATGCTATAATATCAAAGAAAACAGCGATTCTCTCTTCAGAAAAAATAAGCTCGTTTTTTCTTGTTTGTTCCAGAGAGACCTATCTCAAACCTGATATGTTTACATAATACACAGATGCGGTGCGGTGGTTTCCTGCGCCGATCTGTTCTGTTTTAAACTTCAAGTTGGTTTTCAATATGATGTGTGATGAGGAATACAGAACGTTTTGCCTGTTGTCGGATGGAAAGGAGTAGGAACAGAATGTATCAAGTGGGAGAAAAGGTTGTTTATGGCACTACCGGTATTTGCACTGTAATGGAGATTGGACCGTTGTCCATGCACGGGGTAGATCGGCACCGCCTGTATTATACCCTTCAGCCGATGCATCAGGGGGGCTCGGTTTACGTTCCGGTGGAAGGGCAGCAGCAGCTTTCCATTCGTACGCCCATTGCACGGGAGGCGGCAGAGGAATTGATTTGCCGTATTGCAGAAATTGAACCGTTTCCTATGAAGGGATTAAATTATAAACAGCGTACGGATACATTTTCGGCGGCACTGCATGATAACGACAGTGAACGTCTTGTTCAGGTGATGAAAGCGGTTGTGCGGCGGAAACAAGGCTTTCGGGAGCGGCAGCAGTACAATGCAGATAATAACTTTTTGAAAAAAGCGATGAATTTGCTTGCCGGCGAGCTGGCTTATGTGTTGGACCAGTCAGTGGAGGACATGCGGGCGCAATTAGAGAAAACGGTGCGTATTATCCCGAAAAAAAAGGATGCAGAGAACGTGGAAAAAGCGGAAGAACCTGCAGAATAATGGATTTCCCGGAGAGTGCAGAAGCATTTTTCCGGGTTTTTTCATATTTAACATAGATTTTACAGTGAGTTGGTTTTATAATTTACATCACACCATTACTGTTATGATAAATTAGAATATTAAGGTGGGCTTATTATATGATTTATCTTTTAGAGGACGATGACAGCATCCGCAAATTGGTGGTTTATGGTCTGCAGAGTCAGGGGTATGAGGCGAAAGGGTTCGAAGTGCCAAGTAAGTTCTGGAAGGCAGTGGGAGAACAAATTCCGGAGCTGGTGCTGTTGGACATTATGCTGCCGGAAGAAGACGGCTTGTCTGTGCTGCACAAACTTCGTTCGGCCAGTGCCACAAAAAAAGTGCCGGTGATCATGCTGACGGCAAAAAATACGGAGTATGACCGTGTGATCGGATTGGACAACGGAGCGGATGACTTTATTTCCAAACCATTTGGCATGATGGAACTGGTTGCACGTGTGCGCGCTGTTTTGCGGAGGACAGAGCCGATGACCACCTGTACAGAGTATCGTGTCGGCACACTGTATGTATCTCCGGAGCGACATATCGTCAAAGTAGATGGAAAGGACGTTACTTTGACCTATAAGGAATTTGAGATTTTGAGCTTGTTGCTGGAGAATGCGGGCGTGGTTTTAACGCGGAACGTGCTGATGGACCGAATCTGGGGTTGTGAATTTGAACGCGAAAATCGAACCTTGGATGTGCATATTCGGACCTTGCGTGCCAAATTAGGCGAGGCAGGGAATTGCATCGAAACGGTGAGAGGCGTTGGTTACAAGATTGAGGCGAGTGCATGAGGAAGAAAATTTTCCTTTATGATTTGTTGCTGGGCGGAGTGGTAGCGATACTTTGCTGCGGCCTGTTTCTCGGTGTGCTGTATCAATACTATGAAAAGCAGGCGTTTCGTCAGCTTTCTGCAGAATCGAATTATATTGTCCACGGCATGGAACTTTCCGGTGAGACCTACTTGAATACCCTGCAGTCAGAAGATCGCGTAACATGGGTAGGGACGGACGGAGTTGTGCTCTATGACAGTGCGGCAGATGCGGCAACAATGGGAAACCATGCGAATCGAACAGAAATTGCAGAAGCGATGCAGGATGGAAACGGACAGAGCGCGCATTATTCGGAAACATTGATGGCACGTACGCTTTATTATGCGCAAAGACTGGAAGATGGATCCGTACTGCGGGTATCCTGCAACCAAAGTACGGTTATGGCTATGCTGTTGGGCGCATGGTATCCTACGGCAGCGTTGCTGGCTGTGGTGCTGCTTTTGTGTGTGCTGATGGCATTCCGCATGGCACATCAGATTGTGCGTCCCATTAACCGGATTGATCTGGATCATCCATCATCCGATCAGGCGTATCCGGAGCTTTCACCTCTGATTTCCCGATTGCAGCAGCAAAACCAGACCATCCGAAAGCAGATGGACGCATTGAGTCGGCAGCAAAGAGAGTTTGCAGCCCTGACGGATAATATGAGCGAGGGCTTTTTGCTGGTTGACAGTCGGACAGAAGTGCTTTTTGGAAATCAAAGTGCTCTTCGCTTTTTGGGCGGGGGAGAGATCAAAGAACTGACCAATTTGCGTCGGGAAGGATGCCTGCCGCAGGTGATGGCGGCGGTAGAGGCTGCATTAGCCGGAGTACGAACGGAGACAGTACAGGAAATTGACGGTATTTCGTGGCAGATCATTGCAAACCCGGTTGTATCCAGTGGTCAGGTGGCTGGCGTTGCTTTGCTGGTAATGGATGTGACGGAACATCAACAGCGGGAGGCGTTGCGCAAAGAGTTCTCTGCAAATGTATCTCATGAGCTGAAAACCCCATTGACATCGATTTCTGGTTTTGCAGAGTTAATGAAGGAAGGCATGGTGCCGCCGGACAAGGTGAAGGAATTTGCAGGTGATATTTACCGTGAATCCCAGCGCCTGATTGAACTGGTAAACGACATTATTCGACTGTCCCGCTTGGATGAAACAGACCGGGTTGAAGAATTGGACTGTGTAGATTTGCATGATCTGGCGGATGAAATTATTGCAAATCTTCGGCCTGTGGCAGAGCGGCAGAATGTTACAATGGAGTTGGAAGGCGAGCACGCAAAGGTACAGGGCGTTTGGCAGATTTTGAATGAAATGATCTACAATCTTTGTGATAACGCAATTAAGTACAATCATCCCGGAGGTTCCGTTTGTGTCAAGATTGAACAAAGACGGAGTGAAGCTCGCGTTACCGTCAGCGATACCGGTATCGGGATTCCTTACGCAGATCAGAAACGGGTCTTTGAACGGTTCTACCGAGTTGATAAGAGTCATAGTAAAGAGGTAGGCGGAACCGGATTGGGGCTGTCCATTGTAAAGCACGGAGCACAGTTCCATAATGCCCGGGTAGAGATGCAGAGCGAGCCCGGCAAGGGAACGGCTATAACAATTATTTTTCCGCAGTAATGAAGAAAGCACAGCCTTGCGTAATACAGGCTGTGCTTTCTGAACGGATGAGACAAGAGGGACGGTTCTTTAGAAAGAGACCGTCCCTTTTGCTGTATAGGAGAAAAAATGAAAAAGTGAAGAAGTTAGCTTACCAGCTGCCGGAACCACGGCGGGAAGATCCGCTGTTTCCGTTGCCGCCAAAGAAGTAATTGAAGAATTCCTCCGGGGACATGCTGCTGTAATCCTGACTGTCTTGACTGTTGCTGTCAGAGTCGGAATTGCTGTTGGAATCCGAGTTGGAGTTGCTGTTGCTGCTGTCGGAGCTGGTAGAATCATCTGTTGTAGGCACTTGCTCGTCCAGCGTGACGGTTATAGAAAGTGTCTCGCCATTGCGCCAGACATCCAGAGTCATCTGCTCACCGGCAGAATGGCTGTTTTTCGCATTGACCAGTTCTTCGTAGGTGGTAATTTCTGTGCCGTCCACACCGGTGATGATGTCACCGGACTGAAGACCGGCAGTCTGGGCACAGGAGCCGTCATTGACGGAATTTACGTACGCGCCGACAACCATGTTATAGCGCTGAGCATCCAGAGCTGACACAGTGGAAACGCTGATGCCAAGAGAAGGCTTGCCGGTAATATAACCATACTGCATCAGGTCGGTGATTTTGCTGGCAACATCGGCGTAAGGAATAGCAAAGCCGATGCCTTCAATGGATGCGGCAGTGGAAGTGTAGTCATTGTTGTTGGAATACTTGGCATTGACGATGCCGATGACCTCACCATAAGCGTTAAACAGAGGACCGCCGGAGTTGCCGGAGTTTACGGTGCAGTCGGTCTGCAGTACGTTGATTACAGAACCATCGCTCATGGAGATGGCGCGATCCAGAGCAGAAACAACACCTGTAGTGGTGGTGTTGGCCAGGGTGCCAAGTGCATTGCCGATTGTAGTTACCGTGTCGCCAACCTGAAGGCTGTCGGAATTTCCCAACACAACGGGGGTGAGACCGGTAGCGTCAATCTTCAAAACTGCGATGTCGTTGTCTTCGTCGCCGCCGACCAGGGTTGCGGCATAGCTGGTGGAATCTGAGAAGGTGACGGCAATATCAGTGGCACCGTCAATGACATGGTAGCAGGTTACGATATAGCCGTCTTCTGTGATGACAAAGCCAGTGCCCGCACCGGAACCGCTGGAGGTGGAGACTTCTACGCTGACAACGCTGCCGGAATAAGCGGCGTAAATCTGAGAAACCGACATCTGGTCACCGGCAGAAACCTGAGAAGTCTGAACATTGGTGCGGTCGCTCTGGTAAACGGTTGAAGTGGTTTGTGTAGATTGGCTGCGGCTGCTGGTAACCCAGGCAACTGCACCACCGCTGACGCCGCCGCCGACCAACGCGCAGGCAAGACAGAGAGCGGCAATGCGTGTGCCGGTCCAGCCTTTTTTAACTTTTGCATTTTTGGGCGGCTGGGGCGGCACGGTGTTGTTGCCATAAGGGCTTCCGTGCCATTCACCGGAATAAATCGGATCAGAAGTTGGTACAGTACTGCCGGAGCCGGGCTGCTGCTCGGGACGGAATTCATCATCTGGGAACATATGGAACACTCCTTTATGAAATGTGGATTTACAATGAAATTACGCGGAGGAAGACAATGGGTGCAAACCATTTATTTCTCTCAGCATGGTCATTATATCGTGATAACCTTAAAATAGCTTGAAAGAGAAAAAAATAAATTGTGAATAAAAAGGAAATCTTGTTCGCAAAATTTCGCTTTGCTATAATAAAGGGAGGAGATTCTATGGGAGTGACTATTATGTGCTGCATTGATTTGCATCTGCATACGACAGCCTCCGACGGCAGCTGCACGCCGGCTGAGGTGGTTCACCTTGCAAAAGAGGCAGGGGTGATTGCAATTGGGATCACAGATCACGATACTATGAACGGTGTAACAGAAGCCGTTGCAATGGGAAAAGCAATCGGAATTGAGGTGCTCCCGGGTATCGAACTATCTACGGATTATTGCGGGCAAGATACACACGTGTTAGGATACGGAAACACCTTAAGCGTGAAGGGAACGCCACTGGAGAACGCCATTCACTGGATGCAGCAGGAACGGCGGCGTCGAAATGAAAGAATTATCGAGTATATGCGCCGGGATGGGATATCCGTTACAATGGAAGAATTGATGGAGCAATACCCAGGGGCGACCATTGGGAAGCCTCACTTTGCTCAGCTGCTGATCAGCAGAGGGCTGGCAAGCGATGTGGAGGACGCTTTTTCCCGTTACCTTCACGCAGGGAAGCGCTACTATGTGCCGAGAAGTTATTTGTCTATGGAGCGGGCAGTGGAGGCAATTCGAGCCAGCGGAGGGGTAGCTGTGCTAGCGCATCCGCTGCAATACCGATACGACAGAAGAAAGCTGCATGACATGGTGAAGTATGCATCAAATGTGGGTGTCCAAGGCCTTGAGGTTTATTATACAGGTTATGACGAGGAACAGCGAGCAGAATTGATCCGATTGGCGAAAAAATTTGACCTGGTGATTACCGGAGGAAGCGATTTTCACGGCGCAAACAAGCCTGGAATTTCGGTCGGACGAGGCGATGGCACACTGGTAGTTCCGGCAAGGTTATTGGAAGCATTAAAAAAGCGCATGGAGGAAGCAAAGTTATGATTTGTGTTTGCCCAGATTATTTTCCTGCATTTCAGTGCGTTGCATCCCGTTGCAGACACAACTGCTGCATTGGGTGGGAAATCGACATTGACGAGCTTACCATGGAAAAGTACCAGGCAGTAAAAGGCGCGTTTGGGGAGCGGTTGCGTCAGGGGATTGTCGGCGAGGAGCCTCATTTTGCGCTGGGAAAAGAAGAACGCTGTCCGTTTCTTAATCAAGACAATCTATGCGATATCATCCTGCAGATGGGAGAAGATGCGCTGTGCCAGATCTGTTCGGATCACCCGCGCTTCTACACATGGCTTCCGGATCGTATGGAGGAGGGACTTGGTCTGTGCTGCGAAGAGGCAGCGCGGCTGCTGCTTGAGCACAGAGAGAAAATAGAATGGATTGAGCAGGAGATGCCGGAAGAAGAGGATTATGAGGCGGATGAGAGCTATTATCTCCTTTTACAACGGAGAAATCAAGTTTTTTCCTGCCTGCAGAACCGTGAGCAGTCTATTCCGGAGCGGTTGGCGGCGGCGTTTGCGCTGCACGGAGCGGCGGTGGAAATAAGAGGCATCGAAGAAGATATTGCCTTTCTGAGTACACTGGAGGTGCTGGATGAGCGGTGGAGAGCGCTTTTGCAGCGTTGGGAGAAACCAAAGCCTTGGCCGACGGAAGAAATGGAGCAAATTCTGGTCTATTTGGTGTACCGGTATTATCTCCCTGCTACCTTGAAAAAGGGGGACGCGCTGTTTGCACTGCGATTTGGAAATCTGACGTTGCGCCTCTTGTCGGGGCTTCCGGAGAAAGACCATGTCGAGTTGGTGCGAATGTGGTCTGCGGAGTTGGAATACTCTGAAGAGAATCTGGAGCGATTGGCGAATTACCTTAGTCAGTGAGAAAAACGGATTTAAGAATGCAGAGGGTTAGTTGAAAGTAACCAAAAGAGAATTGGTTTGTTAGTCACATTTAACTAAATTAGATAAATCCTACTAAATCCCTTGACAAAACAAGTTAGGTAAGATAAACTGTGCATTGGTTAGAAAATACTAACCAATGCACAGATCGATGCATTGGCGGTGGGATATCAGCCCATATTAACAGCTTAAGGAAGGATGCACCATGATGCCATTGACATTGGCCGATGTCGGCGAAGATAACATCATAAAAAAAATTGGTGGAAAGCCGGAGGTGCGCAAGCACTTGGAGAATTTGGGCTTTGTAGTTGGCGGAAACGTGTCTGTGATCAGCAAGTTGTCCGGCAACATGATTGTGAATGTGAAAGAAGCCAGAATTGCGATTAGCGAGGAAATGGCTCAAAAAATCATGATTTGAGAGAATCAAGATTGAAATTGTAAGGAGGCAGCACTATGAACACACTGCGGGAAGCCAAGGTGGGTCAGACCGTTAAGGTTGTTAAGCTCAATGGAGAAGGCGCAATTAAGCGTCGGATTATGGACATGGGTATTACCAAAGGCGTTGAGGTTTATGTCCGTAAGGTCGCTCCTTTGGGGGACCCGGTGGAAATCACCGTTCGCGGCTACGAATTGAGCCTGCGTAAGGCAGATGCTGAGATGATCGTGGTCGAGTAATTTTGCTTTGTTGATCACAAGGAGGCCGTTTCGAGGGAAACGGCACTCGCTTAGATGAAAGGTTAGCTTTTACTTACTGAGCTTGACCGAAAAGAGAGGAAGTATTCTATGAAGTTGAGAATTGCCCTTGCGGGCAACCCGAATGCCGGCAAGACAACGCTGTTCAATGCGTTGACCGGTGCAAACCAGTTTGTTGGTAACTGGCCCGGCGTTACGGTGGAGAAGAAAGAAGGCAAGCTGAAGAAACACCCTGATGTGACGATTACCGACTTGCCGGGCATCTATTCTCTGTCCCCCTACACGCTGGAAGAAGTAGTTGCGCGTAACTATCTGATCGGTGAGCGTCCCGATGCGATTTTGAATATCGTAGACGGCACAAACCTGGAACGCAACCTTTACCTGACAACGCAGTTGACTGAGTTGGGCATTCCCGTGGTTGTGGCCATTAACATGATGGATGTTGTAAAGAAAAATGGCGACCAGATCAATATCGGGGAGCTGTCCCGCCAGTTGGGCTGCAAAGTGCTGGAAATTTCCGCACTGAAGGGCACCGGTGTAATGGAAGCAGCGGAAGCTGCAATTGATGCGGCGCAGAACACAAAGACAGTTCCCATGCACACATTCTCCGGCCCTGTCGAGCATGCCATCGCTCACATTGAAGAAGCAGCGGTTCACAATATGCCGGAAGAACAGCAGCGTTGGTATGCGCTGAAGGTGTTTGAGCGGGACGAGAAGGTTCTGGCACAGTTGAATCTGAATGCTTCTGTCCTAGAGCATATTGAGAAGGACATTAAGGCGGCAGAGGATGAACTGGATGACGATGCAGAGAGCATCATCACAAATGAACGCTATGTTTACATCGCTTCTATTATCAAGGGTTGCCTGAAGAAAAAGTCCGCAGGCAAGTTGACCACCTCCGATAAGATTGATAAGGTTGTCACCAACCGTTGGTTGGCTCTGCCGATCTTTGCGGCGATTATGTTCATTGTCTACTATGTCTCGGTTACCACCGTTGGCGGTTGGGCAACCGACTGGGTCAACGACGGTGTGTTTGGCGACGGATGGCATCTGTTCTCCATCGGCACCAGTGCATATAACGATGACAACGATGCTTACACGGATGCATCTAATATCGTAAATGGCTATATCGAGGATCAGGGTCTGGACGATGTTGCAGATGCAATTGACAGCGAGAGCGATGAGTTTGATGCTGACGTTGCCGCAAAGGCGTTGACCGGTGTGGCGGCAGACGTTGACGAAAAGTACGAATTTACCTATGAAGTGCAGGACGAAGAAAACCTGTCCGTTACAGATGAGACTGCGACCGGCGCAGATGTGCTGGAGGCAATTGATCTCATGGTCGAGGATGGTTGTGAAGCACCTGATCCCGCCGATTATGGCGTGTTCATTCCGAGTATTCCGACCTTGATTGAGAATGGTTTGAATGCAGTTAATTGTGCAGACTGGCTGAGCGGCCTGATTCTGGATGGTATTGTTGCCGGCGTAGGCGCGGTTCTTGGCTTTGTTCCTCAGATGCTGGTTCTGTTCATCTTTCTGGCTTTCCTGGAGTCCTGCGGCTATATGGCTCGTATCGCCTTTATTCTTGACCGTGTATTCCGCCGCTTTGGTTTGTCCGGTAAGTCCTTCATTCCAATCCTGATCGGTACCGGCTGCGGTGTGCCGGGCATCATGGCCTCCCGTACGATTGAAAACGAACGCGACCGCCGCATGACCATTATGACAACCACGTTTATTCCCTGCGGCGCGAAGCTGCCCTTCATCGCAATGATTGCCGGATCCATCTTCGGCGGCGCCGCATGGGTTGCACCTTCTGCCTATTTCCTTGGCATTGCAGCGATTATTTGCTCCGGCATCATTTTGAAAAAGACAAAGTTGTTTGTTGGCGATCCCGCTCCGTTCGTTATGGAGCTGCCGGCATACCACATGCCCACCGTGGGTACGGTTCTTCGCTCCATGTGGGAGCGCGGCTGGTCCTTCATCAAGAAGGCCGGAACAATCATCACACTGTCCACCATCTTGGTGTGGTTCCTGAGCTACTTCGGAATGGTTGACGGCGCGTTCACCATGCTGGAAGAGGATCAGTTGGATCAGAGCATTTTGGCTACCGTAGGCAATGCAATCTGCTGGATCTTTGCTCCTCTGGGCTTTGGCAACTGGCAGGCGACCGTTGCAGCGATTACCGGCCTGATTGCAAAGGAAAATATCGTTGGTACCTTGGGTATCCTGTACAACGGCGGCGATGCTGCTTCCGTTTACACCAACATGGCTGCTGCCTTTACCGCAATCTCTGGTTATGCGTTCCTGGCATTCAACCTGCTGTGCGCTCCCTGCTTTGCTGCAATGGGTGCAATTAAGCGCGAAATGAACAGCCATAAGTGGTTCTGGATCGCAATTGGTTATCAGTGCGGCTTTGCTTATCTGGTTGGTCTGTGTGTCTATCAGTTGGGCATGCTGTTTACCGGTCACTTTGGAATTGGCTCCATCGTTGCAATTCTGGTTGTGGTCGCCTTCCTGTTCCTGCTGTTCCGTCCGATGAACGAGAATGCAGGCAAGAAGCTGAAGCACTAATTTCCATCGCGGACGTTTGAAAGGAGACGATCTGTTATGATCGCATGGCTTTCTGCGAACATCGGCACCATCCTGGTAGGATTGGTGGTTCTGGCCATCGTGATTGGCATTGTTTTGTCCCTGCATCGGGACAAGAAACAGGGCAAGCTCTCCTGCGGCGGAAACTGCGGCAGCTGCAACCATTGCAGCGGCCATTGCGGCGGATGCCACTGACTTCCATGCAAATTGCCTTGGTGGGGAAATTATCTTCCCCCACCGGGGTGAAATCAGCGAAAGGAGAGAGCACTGTGGGAAAAGAGAAGAAATTGGCGTTAACACAGGCGAATATTCGCTATCTTTTGGCGATTGAAGCATTGGACCGTGACGGTTCTGGCGTGCGCTGTGTTGATGTGGCTCAGACACTTGGAATTACCAAGCCCAGTGTTCACTCTATGATGAACACGCTGAAGCAAATGTCTCTGCTGGAAAAGTCCTACTACGGAGTGATTCATCTGACCGAGGAAGGAAGACGGGTAGCTCAGCGCTATCAGGGGTGGTTTCAGAGCATTTCACACCACTTCCAACCATTGTTGACCAGTGAACAGGACGTAAATGTGATTGCCTGTGCATTGATGGCGGAACTGCCGGAAGGCAGTATGCAGACAATGTGCGAGCGAATGGATCAAATCGAGGTGTCTTAGACATGTCTGGTACAGTGACGACTGTTGTCATAGTGTTGATTTTAGCCGCAATTGCAGTCTTGTCCGTGGTAAGCTATGTCAAAAAGTTGCGCAGTGGCTGTTGTGGAGCAAGCGATGAAAAGGTGAAACGAGTTCGTGTGACGGATCGGGACAAAAGTCATTATCCCCATTCAGTTGTCCTCGTTGTGGATGGTATGGTCTGCGGAAATTGTGCGGCTCGAGTGGAAAATGCATTAAATGCATTGGGTGGTGTTTGGGCAAGTGCAGATGTGGAACACGGAACAGTTACCGTTCGGATGAAGCAATCACTGGACGAACGGCTGCTTCGGGACACGGTAAACCAGATTGGCGGCTATACTGTGATGAAAGTAGAAGCTGGCTGATTCTATGGCCTTAGATTGGGCGCTGACGAGCGCCCATATCTTAAACAAAAAGGTTAGCTAAAACTAACCTGAGAAAGGAGCGCCTCTATGAGCGTTGTAATTTTGGGCGGCAATGAGTGCATGGTTCGTAAGTATAAGGATCTATGCAAGGAATATGAATGTCAGGCAAAGGTGTTTGCAAAACCCATCGGCAGTTTAAAAAACAAAATTGGATCGCCAGATCTTATGGTGTGCTTTACCAGCACCATGTCCCACAAAATGTTGCGCAGCGCATTGAATGAGATCAAGGGAGGCAATACCGTGATTGCACATTGTCCTACCAGCTCCATTTCCGCGCTGCGGGGTGTGCTGGAGACCCACGCGGTTCGGTGAAACAAGATGCCGGAGGAAATGGTGATTCGCCACTGTGCTCCAACATTGGCCGGAATGAAAACAGGAAGCCTGTTTTCCTGTCATTATGATTCGGAGGAAGCAGTGTGCAGAGACATTCGGGCAATGAATCAGTCACTTGTTCCCAAAGGGCTTCGGGTGCTGTGCCTGAAATACCAAAGCGGATTGGCGCTGATCTATCTCTATCGTCCCAATCGACTTTGTCAGGATTTGACGGATCCAATCGCAGCACATTTGCTGGAAGATCGTGGTTATCCCTGCGCAAACGCGGATCGCTGCGTTGTTGTATTGGTGAATAAACTGCGGTGCAGCGGAGAGTTCCCTCATGAAATCGGCCTTTTCTTGGGCTATCCTCCGATTGATGTAGAAGGGTTCATTACGCATCGTGCGCAGGACTTTAAGTGTGTGGGCGACTGGAAGGTCTATGGGGATGAGGAACAGGCAAAGAAAACCTTTGCCCGCTATCGTGCCTGTACCGAATGTTATCACGCCCAATGGTGCAGTGGGAAATCGGTAGAACAACTCACAGTTACGATGTGAGTTTGATAATTTATATATTTTGAAAGGAAAGATCATTATGAGTGTTGCAATTATTTATTGGAGCGGAACCGGAAATACGGAAGCCATGGCTCAGGCAGTGGAGGACGGAGCAAAGGCAAAGGGTGCGGAAACGGTACTGTTACCCAGCGTGGCATTTGATGCCTCTATGGTGTCTCAATATGATGCGATTGCTTTTGGCTGCCCGGCTATGGGAGCAGAGGTGTTGGAAGAAAGCGAATTTGAGCCCATATTCACTGCCTGCTTGCCCGAGCTTTCCGGCAAGAACATTGCTCTGTTTGGCTCATATGGCTGGGGAGACGGAGAATGGATGCGTACGTGGGAGGATACCTGCACCGATGCCGGTGCAAAATTAGCCTGCGACAGCGTAATTTGCTGCGGCTATCCGGATGACGGCGCATTGAGTGAATGCAAAGCGCTAGGCGAGTCATTGGCATAAAAAAAGATTTATCTATGGGAAAATTCCCCTAAGCAGTACAGCTTATGTACCGCCTAGGGGAATTTCATTTTGATTTGCTTTTGATTAAAACAGCACAGTTTCCGGAGAGAAGAATCAGCAGTTGTTCAATTTGTCTAAACCAATCTGAATCCGACGCAGGCTTTCTTCACGGCCAAGAATATGGCAAATCTCCACAGCTCCGCCGGGAGTGACGCTGCGGCCGGCAACAGCGATTCGGATGGGCCACATTACTTTGCCTACCATTTTATTCAGCTTAGCATCTTCTTCTGCGGCCATCTGCTCGGCCAGACCGTAGAGTGCATCGTGAATGGAGTCGTAGCTCCAGTCGGTGATCGCTGTCATCGCAGTCAATTCCTGCTCCAGAATGACCTTGGAGGTTTCGGGAGTGAGTTTGTTTTTCTTGTTCGAATAGAGCTCAATGCCGTAATCCGGCAGGGACTCAAAGAAGTCCACTTTTTCCGGGATTTCGGTCAGTACTTCGGTGCGCTGCTGGAGCAGTCCGGCAATTTCAGAAGCATCCAAGGTCGGATTTTTGACGCTCTGTCGGATATATGGTGTGGCTACAGCGGCAAATTCTTCAGCAGACAGGCTGCGCAGATAATGTGCGTTGAAATAAGTCAGCTTTTCCATGCTGAAGGCAGAAGGGCTTTTGGAAATGCCCGCAATGTCAAATGCATCGATCAATTCCGGCATGGAGAAGAATTCCTGCTCGGCCAACTCACCCTTGGGACTCCAACCGAGAAGCGTGACATAATTGACGATGGCAGAGGACAAATAGCCCATTTTCATCAGGTCTTCATAGGACGGGTCGCCATGGCGCTTGGACATTTTTCGAACAATTTCCTTTGTCTCGCCGGTGGCAGGATCTGTTTCTTTGGCATCAATCATTACGCTGGCACAGTGGACATAGGTGGGAACTTCCCAACCGAAGGCCTGATAGAGCAGGTTGTATTTTGGGGAGGAGGACAAATACTCACTACCGCGAACGACATGAGTAATACCCATTAAATGGTCATCTACGACATTGGCAAAGTTGTAGGTGGGCAGCCCATCACTTTTCAGAAGAATTTGGTCTTCCAAGTCAGCGTTGTCGACGGTGATATCTCCATATACGGCATCAGAAAATGTGGTGGATCCGGCTGGAATCTTTTGCCGGATGACATAGGGTTCACCGGCGGCCAGCTTTGCATCGATTTCCTCCTGCGTCAGGTGCAGGCAATGGCGATCGTATTTGGCGTTGGGATCATCGGAATGCAGTTCTGTCAGCCGTTCCTCGGAGCAGAAGCAACGATAGGCAGCGCCTCGTTCAATCAGCAGTTCCGCATATTTTTTGTAGTAGCCCATGCGTTCGGTTTGCACATAGGGACCGACAGGACCGCCTACATCGGGACCCTCGTCATAGTCCAATCCGCAGGAATCCATGGTGCGCTTAATCACGTCCACGGCGTCCTCCACTTTCCGCTTCTGATCCGTATCTTCAATGCGCAGGATGAACTTTCCTTTGTCGTGACGGGCGATCAAATAAGTGTACAGAGCGGTACGCAAATTTCCTACGTGCATATAACCGGTAGGGGAAGGGGCAAACCGGGTGCGCACTTCTCCATGCGGGATACGCGCCTCCATCTCATCAAACCATTGGTAATCTAAAGCCATGGCAATATACCTCCAAAAATCAGTAGTATTATTGTATTTTGTGCAGTGTAAAATGTCAAGTTGACAGCAAAAAATGCGTCCTTTATAATACAATAGAATTATTATGATGGGAAGGTAGTTTCCAAATGGAAAAAATCATTGATTATATCTCAAATCGGGTGGCACAGGCATTTCAGACGGCGGGATACAATCCGGCTCTCGGAGTGGTTACAGTGTCTAACCGTCCGGATCTTTGCCAATATCAGTGCAATGGAGCGATGGCTGCAGCAAAGCAATACCACAAGGCTCCGTTTATGATTGCTCAGGCCGTTGTAGATGCACTTGCAGGAGAAGAAATGTTCTCTAAAGTAGAGATGGTAAAGCCGGGCTTTATCAATCTTGATTTGAGCGGAGAATTTTTAGCACAGTGCATGAATCGCATGAATTCAGATGACCGCTGCGGTGTAGAAAAGGCGGAGCATCCGTTGACAATTGTGGTTGATTACGGCGGACCTAATGTGGCAAAGCCTTTGCATGTTGGGCATCTGCGCAGTGCGGTTATTGGTGAATCTGTGAAGCGTACCGCTCGTTTTATGGGTCATAACGTCATTGGTGACGTGCATTTGGGCGATTGGGGGCTTCAGATCGGCCAGATCATTACAGAACTTCGGGAGCGTCAGCCCGATTTGCCCTATTTTGATCCGGAACGTACTGATGGGTATCCGGAAGAAGCTCCCTTTACCATCAGCGATCTGGAGGAGATCTATCCTTGCGCTTCAAAGAAGTCAAAGGAGGATGAGGCGTTTAAGCTGGCAGCACAAACTGCGACCGCAGAGCTGCAAGCCGGCCGCCCCGGTTATCGGGCGCTGTGGAAGCATATTATCAATGTGTCTGTGGCGGATCTGAAACAGAATTATGAAAAGCTGGATGTCTGTTTTGATTTGTGGATGGGGGAAAGTGATGCTCAGCTCTACATCCCTGCAATGGTTGAACAGATGAAAGCAGACGGACATGCCTACCTGAGCGAAGGGGCTCTTGTCGTGGATGTGGCAGAGGAAGGGGACAAGGTGGAAGTTCCTCCCTGCATGGTGCTGAAAAGTGACGGTGCAGCACAGTATGAGACAACTGACCTGGCCACTTTGGTGCAACGCAGACAGGATTTTAACCCGGACCGTGTGATCTATCTGGCGGACAAACGGCAGGAGCTCCACTTTCTGCGGGTGTTCCGCTGCGCCTACAAAACGGGCATCATTGATAAGGAAAAGTGTTCTTTGGAATATATCGGCTTTGGCACGATGAACGGCAAGGATGGTAAGCCATTTAAGACCCGTGCCGGTGGTGTGCTGCGCTTGGAGTATCTGCTTAAGGAAGTGACGGATGCTGTTTATGAAAAATCCCGCGCCAATTCAAGCGGAAACATCTCAGAAGAGGAACTGCGTGCCATCGCTGAGAAGGTCGCATTGGCTGCAATTAAGTATGCCGACCTAAGC
>CAVLAO010000002.1:129867-133874 GCA_963660915.1 Bacteroides sp. CAG:927
AGCAATCAGCCGGCGAAGGATTACGTCTTTGATGTAGATCGTTTTGCCGGATTTGAAGGTAACACCGGCCCCTACATTATGTATTCCATGGTGCGGATCAAATCTATTTTGAACAAATTCCGAACAGCTTATCCAGATGCTGAGCTGGGTACGATTCTAGCGCCGGATTGCAAGAGCGAGACCGATTTGATGCTGACACTGGGCAAGTTCAATGAAACGGTGTATCAAACGTATGAGCAGAAAGCGCCGAACAAGCTTTGTCATTACATTTATGAACTTACCGGTGTGTTTAACCAGTTCTATAATGAGTGCAACATTATGAAAGAGGCAGATGCAGCGCGGCAGGCCTCCTATGTTACGCTGATTCAACTGGTGCTGCATGTATTGGAAATCGCCATTGATCTGTTGGGATTCTCTGCACCGGATCGCATGTAAGCATTTATTGAATTTTCATCTTTCGACAAGAAAAATTTCATGACAGTATGCTTGATCGTTTTGCTGAAAAAAATATAATTGAAAGGGAAGAAAAATAGGGCTGCGCCCACTGGAGGAATTAAGTTGTCCGTTTGGAGTAGTTTGCCGGGAAAGATGCTGATGACCATGCTGATTTCCATGGTTCCGGTCATAGAATTGCGAGGAGCAATTCCCATTGCAACTGCACATGATTTGAATCTTTGGGTTGCCATCGGCATGGCGATCATCGGAAATCTGATTCCGGTCCCTTTTATTATCATTTTTATCCGCAAGATTTTCGATTGGATGAGCCGTACCAGCGGTCATCTTGGCCGTCTTGTTGCAAAAATGGAGGAACGGGCGGCGAAGAAATCCGGCACAGTAGAGAAATATGCCTTTTGGGGATTGGTTATTTTGGTGGCAATCCCGCTTCCGGGTACCGGGGCTTGGACAGGAGCACTGGTAGCGGCGATGTTGGAAATGCAGTTGCGAAAGGCATTTCCGGCCATTGCGTTGGGCGTTGTCATTGCAGGCATTATTGTTTCCTTTGTCACTTATGGAGCCGGATCTCTTATAGCAGGATAAAAAGCAACAGCACTCGCATCCATGACGGATGCGAGTGCTGCTTTTTTTATTTCATCAGCTTTTGGAGAAGCTGATTGATTTCGTCCAGCTTTTCTTCCACGTTTCCGTTTTCCGCCGCATCCCGCACGCAGCAGGACATATGTGCCTGCAGAATTGCGGAATTGGCTTTTGTCAGAATCGACTGAGTGGCCAGAATCTGGTTGGAAATATCGACGCAGTAGCGATCTTCTTCCACCATATTCAGAATGCCGTCCAGTTGCCCGCGAGCCGTTTTCAGAAGCCGCTGGATTTGCGTTTTGTCCGCTTTCACTGGATGTTCGTCACCTCGTAACCGGCATCTGTTACGGCCTTTGTCAACGCCTGATTTCCGGTGAGAAGACCGGCTTCGACAGTTGCTGTCTTGGCGTCAAGATCGACCGTTACGCTTTTGACACCCTTCACCTCGGAGAGCGCTTTCTCTACGCGGGCTTGGCAGTGTCCACACATCATGCCTTCAATTGTCAGTACCTTTGTCATTGTTTTTTCCTCGCTTTCTTGTGTTGTGATAGATTTATTTGAAACGGAAACCTCAAGGGGATCACTTTGGTGCTTTGGCTTGAAAAACCGTAGCCGCAGGGCATTTGAGACGACGCACACAGAAGACAGGCTCATAGCGGCGGCACCGAAGATCGGATTTAGCTGCCATCCTAACAGAGGGTAAAACACACCGGCGGCAAGAGGGATGCCGATTGCATTGTAGAACAGGGCCCAAAATAGATTTTCTTTGATATTGCGCAATGTTGCACGGGATAATTCATAGGCACTGACGGCATCCATCAAGTCGGAACGCATCAATACTACATCGGCACTTTCCAGTGCAACATCTGTTCCGGCACCGATGGCAATGCCTACATCGGCACGGGCCAATGCGGGAGCGTCGTTAATTCCGTCACCGACCATTGCGACCTTCTGACCGGCGTTCTGGAGCTGAGAAATGTGCTGCTCTTTGTCCTGAGGCAGGACTTCTGCAATCACTTGAATTCCGCCAACCTGTCTGCCAACGGCCTCGGCAGTGCGGCGATTGTCACCGGTAAGCAAAACCACATTCAAACCAAGCTCTTTCATTGCCTGAATTGCCTTTTTGCTTCCGGGCTTCACCGGGTCTGCTACGGCAATGATCCCGACCAGTGCATTGTGTTCGACAAAGAACAGAGGTGTCTTGCCCTGTTCTGCCAATGTGTCATAGTTGTCTGTCAGAGGAATGCCGAGTTCCCGGATAAAACGCTCATTTCCGGCGGCATAATGGCTGCCTTGGATGATACCCTGGATTCCTTTGCCCGGTATGGCTTCGAATTGCTCCACGGGGCAGAGGGGAATATTTCGTTCTTGTGCGCAGCGGACAATGGCGTCGGCAAGGGGATGCTCGGAAGAGGCTTCCAATGAGGCCGCAATGCAGAGAAATTCTTCTTCGGTATAACCGTTTGCAGGAAGCAGATCTGTAACAGCAGGTTTTCCTTCCGTTACCGTTCCGGTTTTGTCCAGTACAATGGTTCGGACGCTTTGAAGTGCTTCCAGAGATTCGGCAGATTTAAACAGAGTGCCATTTTGCGCTCCCCGACCGGTGCCGACCATGATAGCCACCGGAGTGGCCAATCCCAGAGCGCAGGGGCAGGAAATGACCAGAACGGATACGCCGGCCACCAGAGCGCGACTGGGCTGACCGGTGACGATGAGCCAGGTGACCGCAGTGATAAGAGCAAGGATCATTACGACCGGGACAAATACGCCGGCTACTTTATCGGCCATTTTTGCAATGGGAGCTTTGCTTGCAGAGGCGTCTTCCACCAGTTGAATGATGTGTGCGAGAGCGGTGTCCTCACCAACTCCGGTAGCCTTCATCGTGAAGCTTCCGGTTTGATTCATAGTTGCAGCGCTTACTTTGTCGCCCGGCTGCTTCGCCACCGGAATCGACTCTCCGGTCAGGGCAGACTCATCCACAGAGGAATATCCCTCCAGTACAGTGCCGTCTACGGGGATAGACCCGCCGGGTTTCACACGGAGAACATCACCTACGACAACTTCCTCTACCGGAAGTTCCATTTCGGTGTTGTCTCGGAGAACAATTGCGGTTTTAGGTGCCAGGTCCATCAAGGCACGAATGGCATCACCGGTTTTCCCTTTGGAACGGGTTTCCAGATATTTGCCTACTGTGATTAAAGTCAGAATCATGCCGACGGATTCAAGATAGAGGTGATTCATGTGGTACTCTTCCGCCAGCATCATGTCGCCATGGCCCAGTGCCCATCCAGTCATAAACGTGGCCCAGAGAGAATAGAGAAAGGCGGCAGAACTTCCAACTGCAATCAAAGAGTCCATATTCGGACTGCGGTTGAACAGAGCGCGGAATCCGTTAATATAATAGTTGTCATTTAGGTACATAATCGGCAACACCAACACCAACTGCGCCAGAGTATAGACCATGCAGTTTTCTACGCCTTTAAAGATCGAAGGCAGCGGAGCGCCGACCATATGCCCCATGCACAAGTAGAACAAAGGGATTAGGAAGACAACCGACCAGATCAGCCGATGCTTCATTTGCTTCTCCTGTTCCGCTGCGGCATTTTGTGGGGGAATATCAGATGCCTGTCCGCCATGGACTACGGCATGATAACCGGCCTTGTCTACAGCGCGACAAATATCTGCAGCGGTTAGGGCAGTTTCATCAAATTCCGCCACCATACTGTTGGCCAACAAATTGACGGCTGCCGTCTGGATGCCGGGCAAGGCATTCACAGCTTTTTCTACGTGTGCCTGGCAGGACGCGCAGGTCATGCCGGTCACATCAAATTTGCATTTCATAATACACCTCCATATACCCCACCCCTGGGGGGTGTCTATAGAGTAACAAAAAAATCCTATAGTGTCAATAGGAAATAATCAGCTCTGCTTGAAATTCGCTGAAAAGGCGATGGACAGCTTGTATACCGACT